>CBDTZE010000402.1:0-2558 GCA_965364815.1 uncultured Nitriliruptoria bacterium
CCCAAGGAAGAGTGCGGTGTCTTCGGCATCTACGCACCAGGCGAGGACGTCGCGACGCTGACGTACTACGGGCTGTACTCGTTGCAGCACCGCGGGCAGGAGTCCGCCGGGATCGCGGTCTCCAACGGCACGAACATCATCGTGCACAAGGAGATGGGCCTGGTGAACCAGGTCTTCGACCCGGCCTCCCTCGCGGCACTTCCCGGTCACCTCGCCGTGGGTCACACGCGCTACTCCACGACCGGTTCCTCCAGCTGGCACAACGCCCAGCCGCAGTACGTCGAGTCCGACGAGCGGGCGATCGCGCTTGGCCACAACGGCAACCTCGTCAACACCGCGGAGCTCGCGCGGACCCTGGGCGTCCAGGCCAAGAACGACTCACGACTCATGGCCGAGTCCCTCGTCGCCGAGTCCGGCCTGACCGTCCTCGAAGCCATCACCAAGCTTGCGCCCACCTTCCGGGGCGCCTTCTCCGTGGTCCTCACCGACGGCGAGAAGATCTACGCGTTCCGCGACGCCAACGGTGTCCGGCCACTGGTCCTGGGCCGGCTTCCCAAGGGCGGCTGGGTCGTCGCGTCAGAGACCTGCGCCCTCGAGATCGTCGGCGCCACCTTCGTGCGCGAGGTTGCGCCCGGTGAGGCCATCGCCGTGTCCGACGGCGGCATCGAGTCCGTGCACTGGGCCGAGCCCAACAAGAACTACTGCCTCTTCGAGTGGGTCTACCTCGCCCGCCCCGACCACGTGCAGGACGGCCGCAGCGTCGCCTTTGCTCGTCGCGAGATGGGTCGTCAGCTCTTCCGCGAGGCCCCGGTCACGGACGCGGACGTCGTCATCGCCGTCCCGGACTCCGGGCGCGACGCCGCCGCTGGGTACGCCGCGGAGTCCGGCATCCCGTTCGCCGACGGCCTGGTCAAGAACCGCTACGTCGGGCGCACCTTCATCGAGCCCACGCAGTCGCTCCGCGAGATCGGCATCCGGCTCAAGCTGTCGCCCGTGCGCGAGATCATCGAAGGCCGTTCGTTGGTCGTCGTCGACGACTCCATCGTGCGCGGCAACACCTCGCGGCAGTTGGTCGCCATGCTCCGGGCGGCCGGGGCGCGCGAGGTCCACCTGCGCATCTCCAGCCCGCCGGTGAAGAACCCCTGCTTCTACGGCATCGACTTCGCCACCAAGGCGCAGCTCATCGGCGCCGACATGACGGTCGAGGAGATCGCGGCGTACGTCGGGGCGGACAGCCTGCACTACATCAGCCTCGAAGGCCTGATGAGCTGCACGCCCACGGAGCCGGACGACTTCTGCCGGGCCTGCTTCGACGGGATCTACCCGATCCCGATCGAGGACGAGCACGCTGGCCTCGCCGCCAGCAAGTTCCAGGAGCCGCAGCTCCCCGGCGTCCGCTGACGCCAGTCCGTCGGGCTCAGAAGTAGCGCTCGGCCCACGGCATCGGTGACCGGAACGCAGCGTCGAGGTTGCGGACGTCACGGTCGGCCGGACCGTTGATCCTGCGTGCCCACGCGAGGTCCACCGCCGAGGCGAACCCGCTGTAGAGCTGCGCCAACGGCCCGATGCCCAGCGACACGTCCCCGCGGCCGCCGGCCTCCAGGGTGGCGTCGCCGTCCTTGACGCGCAGGACGTGCAGCCCGGCGTTGGCGGGGATCCAGTGGTCGAGGATGTTGAGGTGGACCTCGACATCCACGCCCGCCGGCCAGCCGCGTTGTTGCATGGCCGCCTTGACGTCAAGCAGCCGCAGCATCCACTGGATGGCCTCGACCTTGTGGTGCATCGCCATCGTCGGAAGCGCGTCGTTGAGTGGCTCGTGCGGGCGGGACTGGAACGTCGTGACGTCGCAGACCGGGGCGTTGGACCCGACCAGCCGCCACAGCGCCAGCCAGGTGTCGTGGTCCTTGGCGACCAACGACGACACGTGCTGGCGGAACGAACTGTCGTTGTCGTCTGCGCCTGGGGCCGACTTGCCGACGGCGAGGTGGCCGACCAACTCGTCGTCCTTCCAGACCACGTACTGGCGTCGCCCGTCGTCGGTGAGCCCGCGGCGATGGAAGCCGTCGGTCAGCCGGATGCGCCCGTTGCCCAGTGCGGCCTCGGCGTCGATCAGCGCCGGGACCGCCAGTCCGTCGCGGTCGAGGTCGAGGGGGAGGATCTCCACGCGCTCGGCCGGGGCTGGCAGGTCGCGCAGCGCTGCCGTCGCGACACGACCGCCCATGCGCCAGCCCGCGAACTCCCAACCCATCGAGCGATAGAAGCCGGGCAGGCTGGGGTAGAGCATGCTGACGGCGTCGCCCGACTGACGCATCAGGTCGGTCAGGGCACGCATCACGGCCCGGCCGTGACCGTCGGACCGTGCCTCCGGGGCGATCGCAACGCCGCCGACGCCGCCCATGCGGACCTCGCGGCCGCCGAAGAACTGGCCGAACTCCCAGGCTCCGCCGTGACCGACGATTCGGCCGTCGACGAACGCCCCGACCCGGCGATGGTCGGGGATGTAGATGTCGTCCGGACCAGGCGGGTCGGCCTGGACCTTGTCGGTGAAGGCCAGGACG
>CBDTZE010000403.1:0-2552 GCA_965364815.1 uncultured Nitriliruptoria bacterium
CTCGGGCGAGCTGGAGACCAGGCGGGCGGCCAGGTCCTCCACGGCCCGGCGCGTCAGGACATGGCCGTGGACGCAACCCTCCGCCCACGCCGTCAGGCCGAGGTCGACCATGGCCAAGGTCGTGATCGTGCCCGCCACGCCGATGGCCGAAGCCACCTGGTCGATCACGTCGACACCCTGCTTCGCCAGCGCGGCCACGCCTTCTGCGACCCGGGTGCGGGCGAGGTCGTGCGCGTCACGGACCTGTCCGGGGGTCGGGGCGGAGCCTGCGGGGCGAGCCGCCGGGGGCAATGCCCGCTCGGTCATGCGGACGGAACCCAGTTGGAGGGAAACCGCACCGGCAACGCTCGGCGCGGCCGTCGTGCCGCCACCGACGATCAGTTCGGTCGAGCCACCGCCGATGTCGACCACGACAGGAGGCCACGCGACCTCGACCGGTTGCGCCCCCGAGGTCGCGCCGAGGAAGGCCGTGCGCGCCTCTTCCTCGCCGGACAGCACCACGGCGTCGACGCCGGTGCGTTCGCGCACACCGTCGAAGAACTCGTCACGGTTCTCCGCGTCGCGCACGGCCGAGGTGGCGGCGATCCGCAGTGGCGTGGCACCGAGGTCCGTCCAGGTGCGGTGGTACTGCTCGATGGCCGCGAACGTCCGGGCCAGGGCGTCCGGGTGCAGTCGGTTGGTGGCATCCACACCCTGGCCCAGCCGGGTGATGGTGACCTCGCGAGCAAGGGTCGCCCCGTCCGCGTCGACCACCAGCAGGCGGACCGAGTTCGTACCGACGTCAACGGCAGCCCGCGGTGCGGTCACGGCAAGCCCCGCACGCGATCCGGACCGGCGCACGGGCCGGGACAGACGACCGGACGGGCCCGCTCCAATGCCCACGCCCCGACGACGTTGTCGCCCGAGCCCAGGTGGTGGCCCACGGCCGTGTGCAGGCACTTCACGTGACCCGGCTTGCCACCGGCGGTGGGATCACCGGGCAGCTTCTCGCCGCCGCCGAGGAGGTCCCGGAAGGTCACCAGCCGATGCTGGGCCTCGACGTAGTCGTCGTGCATCTCCTGGTCGTCCTGGAGAAGCTCGTTGACCTCGACCATGACCTGCGTGCCCTCGAGCGTGCCGATCTGGGAGTTCAGCGCAGGACAGGCCAGCCAGAACGTGGTGGGGAACGGGGTGCCGTTGTCCAGCCGCGGGTCCACGCGCAGGACGGTCGGCAGCCCGTAGCCGCAGCGATGCACCACGGCCGAACGTCCGCGCGACCGACGGCCGAGCTGTTCCTCGACGATCGCGAGTTCACCTTCGGTGAGGACGGGCGCATCGGCGGCGTGCTCGTACGAGGCATCCGGATCCGGGACGACCGGATCGGGAAGCGGGGCGGCGGCAGGTTCTTCAGGCATGCCCAGAACGCTACGCCGGGCTGCGCCGCTCGCGGGGCGCGACTCGCTCCCGTGCCCCCGAGGGCCCTCGACGCGCAGCTAGCTTCCTCGACCACGGGCCATGGCCCAGACGGCGAACCGGGGAGTTGTCGCGATGGCGGGCTACGTGTTCGGGATCGGGTTCCTCGCCTTCGCGGCTTGGCAGTGGTGGTCGCACCGGACGCCGCCCGGTGCGATCGAGTTCACCGGCACGATCGTCGAGGAACGGTCGCGCAAGTCCACGCAGACGGGGCGGCGACGACGCATGCACGCGCCCGTCGTGACCTACCAGCACCCGGTCTCGGGGCGCCCCGAGACGTACGAACCCACGCGGTTCGGTGGTTCGCGGTTCGTCGTTGGCAGCCAGACGGCCCTGGTCTTCGACCCGGCGAAGGACCGCGTCTTTCGCCCCCTGGACCGTCCGGTCAAGGACATGGCCGTCCTGTCGCTCGTGGGCATCGGCTTCATCGTCGCCGAGATGTTCGGGTGAGATCTTCAGCGGTTCGTCATTGCCCATCAACCTGGCCGGATGCCAGGAACTGTTCGAACTTGTCGAGGTAGGCCTTCCAGCCCATCTTCATCCCCATGACGGCCATCTTGGCGCCCGAGCCGACCTCGTTGATCGTGATGTGCACCTTCAGCAGCGTTGACCCTTCCTTCGCTTCGAAGGTCACGTCGTTGACGTGCAGGATGGTCGTTGTTGCCTCGTCGGGTTCGCTCCAGGACTTGGCGTCGTAGGTCATCCGGGCTTCGTTCTGGATCTCCCGGAAGGTGCCCTCCATCGGCCAGCGCGTTCCGGCGTACTTGCCCATGGCCTCGGTCGCCTCGGTGACGATGCGGATCTCCCCGCCGACACGCAGGTCGACCGTGCACTCCGGGACGTGGGTCTTCTTCGGGCCCCACCATTTCTTGATCGCCTCCGCGTCCGTCCATGCCGCCCAGACGTCGTTGACGCTGGCGGCGTAGACGCGCTCGAAGCGCAGTTCCTTGGGCTTGGTCCGCCCCTTGAAGAGGTCAATCATCGTGCTGGTCCTTCGTGGTGTTCAGCAAGTAGTCATCGAGTGCGTCGAGTCGCTCATCCCACAGCGCCTCGTAGGACTCCAGCCAGTCACTGATGTCCTCGAAGACGGCGGACTGGAG
>CBDTZE010000404.1:0-2548 GCA_965364815.1 uncultured Nitriliruptoria bacterium
TACACCGCATGGCGGGAGATGGGCGTGCCCGCAGCCGTCCTCAAGGACGCCGGCGTGCCCCGCACCCGCCGCACCACCTGAGACCCGGCGTCAGACGAAGCTGACGGTGACCTTGCGGGCGCGGACGGCGCAGGCCGTGAAGGCGTCCTCGAAGCCGGCGACGTCCTTGCGGTACTGGTCGACCGTGTCCGGGTCGGAGGCCAGCCGCTCGACGAGGTCGAACTGGGTGTAGAGGTCACCGGCGAACGCCTTGCGGCGACGGGCGACGGCAGCGCCGAGGGTGTCGAGGGCCTCGCGGACCTGCTTGTCGAAGTCGGCGAGGAGCTCCGTGGAGATCTCCTCGAGGTTCTCGACGAGGGCTTCCTTCGCACGCTTGAGGTCACCGGACTTGCCGAGGTTGCCCGACAGCTTCCAGCCGACCAACGCCCCGCCCAGCAGCCCGATCGGGCCCAGGACGACGGCGGCAGAACCGGCGAGGTAGGCCAGCGAGCCACCGGCGGCAAGACCACCGGCGACGGACGACACGGCGGACGTGGCCGACGCGGTCTTGGTGTTGCCCATGGACTGCATGGCCTCGGGCACGCTCATCAGCGACGAGGTGGCGAGCTTCACGGTCGGCACGTTGGGAGCCAGGTCGCTCATGACGGCCTGGAAGTGCTCCTCGAGGTGCTGACGAACGCGGGCGACGACGGTCTGGAAGCCGTTGGCGAACTGGCGCGACGCGCCTTCACCGGCAACCTCGACCTCGCGGCGGAACCGCTTGGAGAAGGAATCGAGTTCGTCCATCGACGTCGCGTTGGCGACGGTGGACTTGGCCGTGGTGAACGGCCGGATGACGGTGCCGCGGATGCGGAGCTTGAGCTGCTCGACTTCCTTGCCCGCGGCGGCGACGGCGTAGTCGAACGCGGCTTCGAGCTCACGGATGTGCTCGTCGAGGCGCGACCGGTGGTTGGACAGCTGTGCCGGGTCCTCCAGCAGCTGCATCCGGATCTGGACCTCGTTCTGGGCCATCTCAGCGACCTTGGCGACCCGCTCCGCAGCCTCTTCGAGGACGCGGACACCCGCCTGCTCGGAGAGGTGGGATTCGAGGTCACGCAGCACGCGGTCGGCGCCGGAGCGCTTCCACGCGTCGACGTCGTCGGACTGGCGTGCGTGCCAGGCCTCCAACGCGCAGACGGGATAGAGGCGGATCGTGCCCTTGACGCCAGCGCGCTTGCAGGCCTCCACGATGCGCTTCCCGACGTAGTCCAGCACCGCATTGCGGGTCTGGGGGTCGTGGAAGTGCTGCGGATACATGTTGCAGATCAGGAACGCCTTCTTGAGGTCCGTCGTCATGACGTCCGTCAGGAAGCCCATCTCCGTCGCCCCGACCGTGGGCGGCGACAGGAACACGATGATGCCGGCATCGACGGCTTCGAGTTCCTGCATGGTGCGTTCGGTGTAGACCTCGTCGGCCTCGGCGTCGTCAAGACCCGGGGTGTCGATGAGGCGCGTGCCATTGCGCAGGAAGCCGACCGGAACCCATTGCTCGACGTGCGTGACGCCGAGCTCGTTGTTCGGGTTGAACTTCTGCGAGGTGAAGTGGTTGATCTCGTCGACGACGCACTGTTCGGTGCGGCCGTCGGCGAAGTGGACGACGGCCTGGGGACGCTCGGCGTAGCCGACGTAGACCGGGACGGCCGTCTCCGGGGTGACGTGCATGGAGCTGACCTCGCGCCCGATGAGGGCGTTGAGGAGCGTGGACTTGCCGCGCTTGATCAGGCCGAAGACGCCGACGGTGAACTGGGCGGCCGCGAGCTCGCGCCGGGCCATGTTCAGTTCCGTGGCGATCAGCGAGTCGGCGCTGGACTCCGAATCGAAGGTCGTCTGCTCCTGGAACCGGGTCCAGACGGTCTCAAGGTGCGAAAGGACGTCCATGACCCGGCCACGGTCAACGTCGAAACTGTCGAGGAACTCGACCACAGCAGGCTTCCTTCGTTTGCACCCTCGGCCACAGAAGTCACATCGGCCACAACTCGTCACGGCGAAACTAGTCAATAATCGCGGGGAAGGCTTCCGGGAGTGACGCGAGGGTCCAACCGGGCCACCGAACGTGCGATCCGCACCCTGCCCGAAGGGCCCGTGATGGCGTGACCGGTTGGTCGTATTTGGCTACCAAAAGATGGTCCGGTTTGGCGTTGCAGCCACTGTTACCTTGGTTGCGGTGGTAATCACCGTCACAGCGACAACTCCCCCTCGTTGCTGTGACACTGGGTGGCGCAACGGCCCGCCGGACGAATCCCCTCTGTCCGCGCAGGCCAGCCCCCTTCGACCCCGTCAGCAGCCCCCGCTGGCGGGGTTCGCCGTTTTGCCCGGCGGCGGGAACCGACCGGGCCAGGCGACCAACCGGCAGCAACCGGCCGGCAGAACCAACCGGCAGCAATCGACCGGCAGCAACCGACCGGCAGCGAGCGAGCCTCAGAGCTCCGGGTCGTGGACCCAGGCGCCGTCCTGCCAGCGATAGCCGTCGGTCGACCATGCGGCGACGGGCAGCGGCGAGTCGTCGCAG
>CBDTZE010000405.1:0-2541 GCA_965364815.1 uncultured Nitriliruptoria bacterium
GTGCCTTCCCAGATCGGCAGGACCTGTGCATCGCGCAGGAGCAGAGGGAGTCCCGTGTCCTCGATGTAGCCGGCGCCGCCGAAGGCCTCGAGGGACTCGGACGCGGCGGCCACGGCCTGCTTGCCCGTGACCAACTTCTGCAACGGCAGGAGCATCCGCAGGGTCGCGGCCTCGGCGTCGGTGGCCGTTCCTGCCTCGACCCGCCCGAGCAGTTCGACGGCGCGGAAGGTCAGCTGCATCGCGGCCTCGTGCTGGACACGGAGGTCGGCGAGGGTCGCCTGGTGCAGCGGTTGGTCGACCAACGGACGGCCGAAAGCCGTGCGGCGGTCGGCGTAGTCCCGCGCCAGCGACAGGCCCCGGTACATCCCGGAGGCGGCGATGACCGCGTTCCAGATCCGGGTGATCGTCAGCATCGGCGTGATGTTCTTCGTGCCGTCGGCCGGACCGCCGACGAGGTGGGCCTTGGTGCCCTCCAAGGCGAGTTCCGCGGTGGGCATCTGGCGAGTGCCGAGCTTGTCCTTGAGTCGCAGCACGCGGATGTCGTTGAGGCGCCCGGCGTCGTCGCGAACCTCGACGTAGAACATCGCCAGGCCGCGACCGCCGGAGGTGCCGCCTTCGGGGCGGGCCAGCGTCAGCGCCATGTCGGCCGTGATCGCCGAGGTGAACCACTTGGTCCCGTACAGCCGCCAGGTGCCGTCGGGCTGCTCCTTGGCGATGGTCTCCGAGATCCCGACGTCGGAGCCGCCGGTCCGTTCCGTCATCCACTGGCCGGACGTCCATGCCTGCTTGGGGTCGCGGCTGGTCAGGCGTGGGACGGCCCGGTCGATCAGGTCCTGGTCGCCATGCGCCAGCAGTGTCTTGGTGGCGCCGTCGGTCATCGCCAGCGGGCAGGAGTAGAGCGCGGAGGCGGGACCGAACAGGTAGGCCAGCGCGAACTGGTGGACGCGGCTGTGTTCGCCGTGGGCGTTCTCGTACCCGGTCGCGACGACGCCGTGCTCCGCCTGGATCTCTCCGATGCGCGACCAGGCCGGGGCGGTCTCGACGGTGTCGACGCGGTTGCCCCAGGCGTCGAACCGGCGAAGCCGCGGCTCGTTCTCGCGCTGGTTCATGGCGAAGGACAGGTCGGCCAGCTCGCCGACGGCGAGCTCGCCCATGGCGGCCAGTGTCGGCTCCACGTCGGCCCGGACCTCGGCCGGCAGGACCCGGTGCAGCATGCCCTGCAGGGCCAGGTCGGACCGCCACGGGTCGGGCAGGACGGGGGCATCCTGGAAGAAGCCGGTCTGGTCCTGGGTGGGCATCGCGCGTCTCCATGCGTCGACGCCCAGCGTAGGCGGACCGGTTCGTACGCTCGCCAGCCCACCTCCACAGGAAACCCGTTGCGTCTCGGTGCCTCCGTTCCGTCCAAGGACCCGCTTGCCGCGGCCGATCTCGTCGGTGCGGACGTCGTCCAGATCCACCTGTCGGCGCCCCGCGTGTGGAAGGCGCCGATCGGTCGCAAGGACGCCGAGGCCATCAAGGCATCCGGGCGCGTCGTCGCCGCCCACGCCCCGTATCTGTGCAACCCCGCGTCCGGGAACCCTGAGGTCCGTCAGAAGACCGCGATCAACCTGCAGGCCACGCTGGACGAGGCCGCCCGCTGCGGCATCGACGGTGTGGTCGTGCACGCCGGCCACGCGGCCGGCGGCGGGGACATGGACGACGCCCTGGCCCGCTGGGTCGAGGTCGCCCGCACGCTCACGTCCGACGTGCCACTGCTGATCGAGAACACCGCCTCAGGCGAGACCGCTCCGGGTCGCCACCTCGACAACATCGTCCGCCTGTTCGACGTGCTGCGCGGCGAGGACCTGGCCGTCCGCATCGGCTCCTGCTTCGACACGTGCCACGCCTGGGCGGGCGACCCCGCAGCCGGCGAGGACCCCGTGGGATACGTCAAGGCCTTCGCCGAGGCAGCGGGCGGCATCGACCTGCTCCATGTGAACGGCTCGCGAGACGTGGCCGGCGCGGGGCGTGACCGCCACACCAACCTCGACCTCGGCGAGATGCCGATGGACACCGCCCGAGCGATGGTCACCACCGCCGCCGAGGTCGGGTGCCCGGCGCTGGTCGTGGAGACCCCGTCGGAGGACGGCGGTCAGCAGCGCGACCTCGAGCTCCTCGCGACCTGGCTCGCCTGACCCTCAGGCCGCCTCAGGCGGTCGGCGGGGCGAGGGTGTAGAGCGCGGCCGCGACGGACGTGGCGAGGTTGAGGCTGGACACCCCCGCACGCATCGGGAGGCCGACACGCTGCTCGGCCAGCGACAGGAGGTCCTCGCTCAGCCCAGATCGTTCCGACCCGAATGCCAGGACAGCGCCGGCCAGCGACCCGGGATCGGCACCGACGCCCTCGGGGTCGATCGCCACCAGCGGTCGTCCTGCGAGCGTCGGGAGATCGGTGACGGCCAGCACCGGCAGGGCGAACTGCAGCCCCGCCCCGCCCCGGATCGCCATCGGGTGCCATGGGTCGGCGTCGCCCAGCACAAGGACGCCCGCCGCATCGGCGGC
>CBDTZE010000406.1:0-2537 GCA_965364815.1 uncultured Nitriliruptoria bacterium
AGGTCCACCAGCACCGCGCCGCCGCCGTCACGGTCAGCGGCGACGTCGTGGCCCAGCGTTTCGAGCCGGGCGACGGCCGCACGCCCAGCGCGGCCTTGCGCGCCCCTGACCTCCAGCGTGGCCATGGGCCGTCCTCTCTGCGCAATGGCGAAGGGACGAGGCTAGTGCCCTGTTCCCGGGCCCCGGACGCGACCGACGACCCAGCGGCGAGCACTCCGAGGTGGGCGCCAGCCCGGCCCGGACGGGGCCGCCTGCGTGACTGCGTCACACCCCGGTGCAACGATGCCTCTTCGCCGAGGAGTCGCCCCGGCGTGACGCCCACCACCGGAGCACGACGAACGGTGACCTTGCTGATGGAAGCGCCGACGGTGCCACCA
Source organism: uncultured Nitriliruptoria bacterium (assembly GCA_965364815.1). Taxonomy (GTDB): domain Bacteria; phylum Actinomycetota; class Nitriliruptoria; order Nitriliruptorales; family Nitriliruptoraceae; genus CBDTZE01. The sequence continues at coordinate 378 of CBDTZE010000406.1, forward strand.
GAGGGTGCTCTGCTGGTGCGCATCCCTGTCCTGGGAGCCGCCAGTTTCGCGACGCTCCCGGCCGTTCCTGCACCCCATCGCGTCACGGTCTCCCTGGGCGATCCGGGCCTGCGACGCTTCGTGCCCGCGGGCTTCGAGGCCCTCGGCTACCGACTCGTCGGGTCCCACGGGGCACTCTCGAGCCCTTCCGACGAAGCCCTGCTCCTGCTGCGGGCACCCCTGCTGGACGGCCAGCCCGACTGGACGCGTGAGGTACTCGGCCGGGCGCTGCGGGTCTTCTCCTGCGACCTCGGGCCCGTGCAACTCCTCTTCCGGGAGCATCTCGCACGCCATCTGCTGGTCGAGGGCTGACCCAGCGGGCGCGTTCGCTCTGCCCCGGGACGGCCCGTCGGGCGCCGTTTGGGCCGATCCGGCTCGCCATGGCAACTTCTGCAAACGCCAGCTGCTTGCAGGAGTTGGGGGTGGATGGGGCATTCCCCGTTCGGTCTGCGCCCCACCAGGGCATGCGCCAGCCCCCTCTGGGCCCACATGACGACGGTTTGATGCCCACTGCGCGTCCGTCGCACGATTCGGGCCATGGCGCCCCGTACGCTTGCAGGAGTTAGCACTGCCGGTTACAGTGCTCACTGTCGCAAGCAACGCAAGCGACACCGCCGCCCGGACCGCTCAGCGGTCAGGCGGAGGGATGGAGAACCCGAAGGCTCCCGCAGCCTCACCCGGCTCCCGCTCCGTCCCTCCACCCGACCGCTCGAACGACTCCAGGACCGGCGGCCCACCCACAGGGTCGGCACCGACCCAGAGCACACACCCCCAAGACTTACAAAGAGGAGCCAACATGGCAGCCACGACCACCAAGACCAAGACCACCACCAAGAAGACGACCAAGAAGGCCGCGCCGAAGACGACGCCGCTCCTCGAGCGTGAGCCCAAGGTCCTCGCCACCGAGGCGGGCTACGCCGCTGCAGGCCTGGCCGACGAGACCGTCGCCTTCGCCCGTGAGCTGCCGGCCAAGGTCAAGGGCCACGTCGCCGAGCTTCGCACCGAGGCCCCGGCCAAGGTCAAGAGCCTGCGCACCGAGGGCCCGGCCATGGTCGAGACCCAGGTCAAGGACCTTCGCACCAAGATCGAGGCGGCCATCAAGGACGCCAAGGGCCAGGTCGAGACCTACCGCACCAAGGTCACCAAGGAATTCGACGCCCGCGTCAAGTCCTTCGAGAAGCAGTTCGACGCTCGCGTCAAGGCCGGCAAGACCAAGGTCGAGACCGTGTCGAAGAACGAGCAGGTCAAGAACGTCCTCGACCAGGCTGGCAACACGACCACCCGCGTCAAGGGTGCCGTGACCTCCATCCGCAAGACCGCGGACGTTGCTGTCGACGCCGGCAAGGCGCAGGCCGACAACGCCGTCTCGCAGGTCAAGGGTGCTGCCACCTCCGCGAAGAAGACGGCCGAGGCCGTCGTCGACGCTGGCAAGGAACTCGCTTCCTGACCTCCCACCATCTGACTGCCTCGACGGAGCACTCCCCCTTCGCTCCGTCTTGAGGCCAAACGATCGGGATCTGCAGGCACGTCACTCCCGCCCGACATGCCTCGCACCGCCGGACCGCCCTCCCTTGGTCCGGCACCCCGATCGTCCGACTGCCCACCTCCTCGCCGAGGTGGGCAGTCACTCTTTTGCCCGGACTCAGGTGATGCGCACGGCTCGGCCGGCCACGCGGATGCCGCCAGCGGGCGGCACAGTCACGTCCAGGCGGCTGGGCCGGCCCATGTCCTCGCCCTGATGCACCACGAGTGACGCGGGCGGGACGAGACGACCCGTGTCCCGCAACCAGCCTCCGAGGGCCGCCGCAGCCGCGCCGGTTGCCGGGTCCTCGACCACACCCCCGACCGGGAACGCGTTGCGGGCATGCCACGTCGCGTCGTCCCGTCGCCAGAGCACGTCGACGGTCGTCAGGTCGTGGGCCAGCATGACGGATCGCAGCGCCTCGAAGTCGTAGGCCATGGCGGCCAGCACCGCTCGCGACCGGACCTGGACCAGCAGGTGGCGCGCCCCGGCGAAGGCCAGCGCGGGCACGACGCCCGGCGCCAGGTGATCCCGCGACCAACCGAAAGCGTCGAGGACCGACTCGACGAGGTCCGGGGCCGCCGGACGAGACCAGGGTG
>CBDTZE010000407.1:0-2533 GCA_965364815.1 uncultured Nitriliruptoria bacterium
CGTCGGGCTGCAGGTCGGCGACCCGGCCTGGCCGGTTGACCGTGTGCTGGTCACGCTCGACGTGACGTCCGCCGTCGTGCTGGAAGCTGGCGAGGTGGCGAACACCCTCGTGCTGGCGCACCACCCGCTCCTGTTCCGTCCGCTCAAGGCGCTCACCCCGTCCACGGCATCCGGGAAGATCGCGCTGATGGCGGCCGGGGCGCAGGTCGCGGTCGCCGCTGCCCACACGAACCTCGACGTCGCCGGTGACGGGACCGGCACGACCGATCCCGTGGCGCGGGCACTGGACCTGCAGGACACGCGACCGTTGACGGTCGAGGCCGAGGGTGCCGATGGCCGGCCGCTTGGCTTCGGGGTCGTGGGGCGGCTGCCCAGCCCGTTGCCCCTGCGCGAGGTCGCGGCGATGTTGCGCGCGGGTCTTCCCGCCCCGGATCTTCGCTACGCGGGGCGACCGGACGACGTCGTGGAGACGGTTGCGGCCGTCGGCGGGGCGGGGGACGGGCTCATCGACACGGCCCACGCCAGCGGCGCGGACGTCTATGTCACGGGTGACCTGCGACATCACGTGGCGCTGGACGCGACCGAACTGGGACTTGCCGTCATCGACGCGGGACACCACGCCACGGAGCACCCGGCCATGGAGCGGTGGATGGCTCGCCTGGCCGAGTTGGCGACGAACGCTGGCCTCGGGGCGCCGTTGGTAGCGTCCCAAATCATCACGGCCCCGTGGGTCGTGGACTGAACGAGAACTGCACCGAGGAGCCCAGCCATGGCGGACGCAACATGGGAAGACGTCCAGAGGCTGTTGCAGCTCCAGGAGACGACGGCACGCATCCGTCGCATGCGGCACACGTTGGACAACCTGCCCGAGCAGCAGCAGTTGCTCGACGCGGAGTCGAAGCTCAACGACCTGCGTGACCAGGCCGGCGCGGTCCGCCTCGACGTGCAACGCGTCCAGGGCACGATCCGTCGTCATGAGAAGGAGATCGGCGTCCTCAAGACGCGGCTCGGCCACGAGCAGGAGAAGCTCTACGGCGGCGGCGTGACCAACGCCCGTGAGCTCAAGTCCGTCGAGGCAGAGATCAAGGCGATCACCGACCGCGTCGACGAGAACGAGACCGGCGAGCTCGAAGGCATGGAGCAGCTCGACGCCCTCGAGGGTCAGCTCGCCGCGCTTGCCGAGGAGGACCGGCTCCAGTCGGAGATCGTCGACAAGGTCGAGGACCGTCGCGACGAGGCCGCCAAGGAACTGCTGGTCGAGATCGCCGAGGCAGAGGAGCTCGAGATCTCCCAACGCGTCGAGGTGCCGAGGGACGTCCTGGCGACCTTCGACGTCGTCGCCAAGCGCGAGCCGCGCCCCGTGGCCCAGCTCAAGGACGGGTCGTGCACCACCTGCGGGATCACGCTGCCCGCGATCGAGGTCAACGAGTTGCGCAACGGCCCGACCCTGGGGACGTGCCCGTGCCCCAAGGAGATCATCATGGTCGTCGACCACGGGGTCTGACGGTCAGCTGATCTCCCACGGCCGCGCGATGGCGGAGTCCATCCCGTCGAACGGGCCGGACGGCTTGCTCGTGGCGCGTTCCTCGGCGATGGCCGTGGCCGCCCCGATGAGCCCCATGTGGGTGAAGCCCTGGGGGAAGTTGCCGAGTTGTTCGCCCAGCTTCGGGTCGTACTCCTCGGCGAACAGACCCAGCGGCCCCGCGAGGTTGAGCAGGCGTTCCATGAGGCGCTCGGCCTCGTCGAGATCGCCCATCCGCGCCAGCAGCTCGACCAGCCAGAACGAGCACATCAGGAACGCGCCCTCATGGCCGTCGAGACCGTCCGCGGTCCGGTAGCGCAGCAGGAGCCCGTCGGCGATCTCCAACTCCTTGCGAGTGGCCTCGACCATGGACCGGACGCGCGGGTCCTTGGGGTCGATGAAGCCCTTGAGCGGCAACAACAGGTTGGACGCATCGAGGTCCGGCGCCCCGTACGCCTGGGTGAAGGAGCCGACCTCGTCGGACCACCCTTCCTTCTCGATCGACGTGCGGATCTGTTCGGCGACCTGGCGCCAGGCGTCGTAGGGGCCCCGGACCCCGAGGTCCTGGCCGATGCGGATGGCGCGGTCGACGGCCAACCAGCATTGGAACTTCGAGAACGTGTGGTGCCGGGGCGCGGAGCGGATCTCCCAGAGGCCGGCGTCGGGGTCGTCCCAGCGCTGGCAGACGGTGTCGACCAGCTCGAGGATGACGGGCCAGCGGGCGGCCGGGACCTCGCCACCGTGCAGGACGGTCAGCCAGCCCAGCTGCATCGCCGCGCCATAGATGTCCAGCTGCAGCTGCGACGCGGCGCCGTTGCCGATGCGGACGGGGCGTGAGTCGCCGTAGCCCGCGAGGTGGTCGAGGGTGATCTCCTCGAGGTCGTCCTCGCCGGTGATCCGATAGAGCGGACGCAGCGAGTGCGCCCCGCCGATCTTGTCCGTGAGTTCGGAGAGCCACCGGATGAACGTCTCGGCCTCACGCGAGTGGCCGATGCGCAGGAAGGTCTCCAG
>CBDTZE010000408.1:0-2531 GCA_965364815.1 uncultured Nitriliruptoria bacterium
GCATCGAGTGGAACACGATGCCGCCGTTGACCGTCACGGCGTAGTTGGCGAGTCCGTAGACGTGCGGGTTCACCTCGGTCTGGGTCGGCAGCAGGGCGCCGAAGATGGCGACCGAGCCGTCGCCCAGGGCGATCTCGCCGAGGTTCACCGCACCGGACTCGTTGGTGATGCCGACCGTGGTGCCGCCGGCGCCGTCCCAGGCTGCCTGGGTCACGCCGTGGTGTGGTGCTTCCTTGATCGAGGACGAGGACCGGTAGCCCAGCGGCACGGAGTAGTACGTCTGCTGCGGCAGGCCCTCGAGGCCCTCTTCCCACGGGTGGGTGATGTCGCCGAAGGCGACGTGACCGGCCTGGCTGTTCTCGGCGACGAGGTCACCCTCCCCCACGATCCCAAGATCGGCGAGGCCGACGACCGCCCCGTCGAGGAGGACCAACTGACCGCCCTGCTCGGCGAAGGCCTTGAGTGCGGCGAGGTAGGCCGACTCGTCGTACGAGCGGCCCTGGACGTCCTGCGGGTACAGCACGTCGGAGACGACGACGGAGTCGTAGGTGGTCAGGTCGACGGCACCGGAGGCGATGTCCGCCGCGGCGAGGCCGGGGAGGTCACGCCCGAGGTAGCCACCGAGGTCCTCGAAGTACTGCATGCGGCTGACGTCGTAGTCGAACGGCTCACTGCCGTCGAAGGCCTCGGCGTAGTTGTCGAACCCGTTGGCGTCCGTGGAGGACACGCGGACCGGGTCGTTGACGTAGGCGACGTTGGCGATGTCGAGATTCAACTCGGCCTGGTCGGTGAAGAGCGCCTCGACCATGAGGCTCTCGATGATGCCGCGCACACCGGCGACGTGGCCCTGCTCCAGGCCACCGAGCCAGACGATGCCCGGCGCGAGGTGGGACAGGAAGTTCTCGACGTCGATCTCGATCGCGCCGCGGCTGACGAAGAAGTCACCCATGAAGCCCGAGTCGTCGTACCCGACGATGTCGTAGGCCGTGGCGAACTGCGCCGGCTTGGTCGCGACGCCGGCACCGTCGGTGTTGTCTCCGGCGGTCGGGCCGGTGACGGCGGTCCAGGCGACGTTGTCCTCGACGAACTTGCGCTCGATCGTGCCGGTCATGTTCTTGGCGAGCTGGAGCTCCTGGGCCTGCTCCTTGGGCGTCCACTCACCGGCGGGCCACATCATGTCCGCGAAGCTGCCCGTGTCGGACGTGAGCTCCCCGTGGATGTCGGAGGCGGTCTTGAGGTTGGGCAGCGCGTCGATGAAGGCCGTGAAGCCGAGGGACTCGGGCTCGGAGAGTTGGGTGTTCTCCAACTTCGACCAGCCGGTGGTCGGGAACTCACGGTTGAGGTCGGACCCGGTGCCGTTGCCGCGCTCGAAGATGGGGCTGGCCGGGTTCGTGACGTCGCCCGCGGCCCACCCGTCGGGGTTCAGCCACACGAAGTAGGTCTCGGTCTTCGCGAGCACCTCGGACAGGGGGACGCCGTTGTCGCCGCTGAACATCTCGTGCTCGGTGTCGCCCGAACCCCACCAGCGTGCGAGGTCCTCGAGGTAGCGGATGCCGCCCTCGCGGCCCGCGGGCTCGGTGGCGTGCACGGAGAGCGAGGCCACGACCTGCACCTTGTCGGCGGCAGGCACCGACTCGTCGGTCACCTTGGCGACCCAGATCTGGTGGCCGTCGACGCTGCGAAGGTCCGGCTGACCGATCAGGTCACCGAGTCCCTGGACGTCGATGATGTCCGGCGCCAACGCCTCGATCGCGAGGATCGCCGGCTCGAACTCCTGGCCGAACTGGATGAAGCTGGTCGTCGCGACCGCTTCCGCCACGACACGGAAGCCACACGCGGCCTCGGTGCCCGGCGTGGGGCAGGTCGGCGCGGCCATGGCGGCCGGCGCGAAGAAGGACGAGCCGACGGATGCGGCGAGAACGAAGGCGGGAAGGCGCCTGGACATACGGAAGTCAATCGTTGAGGGGTCTTGGTAGGCGTTTCGGCGTGGGAGGCCGACTCCCCTGCCGGCGTGCGCGGGCAGGGCGCCCTTTGGCTCGCCTAGTCTGCCGTGCTCACGCGCGGCTGACCGGGGAGACCTCATGGCGCTGCTGGACGATGTCGCGGCGCGCCTGTTGGCGCAGGACCTCGAGGACCGGGTGACCGGCCTCGCCCTGGCCGCGTGCGGCGGGCGCGACGAGGTCGAGGCTGCCCTGCTCGCACCCCCCGATCTGCCCGACCTCGACGGACCCGATCGCACGACGGATGCCCCTGCCGTGCACCTGCGCTCCATCCGGGTCACCGGGTTCCGCGGCATCGGCGCCCCGTCGACCCTGGAACTCCCGCCGGGACCGGGGCTCACGCTCGTGGTCGGCCGCAACGGCTCCGGCAAGTCGTCCTTCGCCGAGGCCGTGGAGTTCGCCCTCACCGGCGACAACCGGCGCTGGTCGAAGCGATCGAAGGTGTGGCGCGACGGGTGGCGCAACCTGCACCACACAGGCGACGCCGAGGTCGCGGCGGAGTTCGCCGTCGAGGGGCTGCGCGCCCCGACC
>CBDTZE010000409.1:0-2527 GCA_965364815.1 uncultured Nitriliruptoria bacterium
TCGGTCGCACCGACCTGCTCACGCCAGAGGAGGAGGTCGACCTCGCCAAGCGCTACCAGGCCGGCCTGGCCGCTGAGGACTACCTCCGCGGTGAGCAGACGTTCCGTCCGCGCAAGAAGGCGCAGCTCAACCTGATCCGTCTGGGTGGAGAGCGCGCCAAGGACCACATGATCCGCGCGAACCTGCGCCTCGTCGTGTCCGTCGCCCGCAAGTTCCGCGGCCGCGGCGTTGACCTGCTGTCCCTCATCCAGGAGGGCAACCTCGGCCTCATCCGTGGTGTCGAGAAGTTCGACCACACCAAGGGCTACAAGTTCTCCACCTACGCGACCTGGTGGATCCGCCAGGCCCTGCAGCGTGGCCTGGCCAACACTGGCCGCACCGTCCGTCTCCCCGTGCACGTCCACGAGTTGATGGGCAAGATCCGCTACGCGGAGTTCGCACTGCTGCAGCAACTCGGCCGCGAGCCCTCGGAGAGCGAGGTCGCGCACGAACTCAACCTGACCGTTGAGCGACTGCGTGAGGTGCGCCTTGCCGCGCAGGACGTCGCCTCCCTCGACAAGCCGATCGGTGAGGACGGCGACGCCACCATGGGCGAGCTCGTCGCCGACGGCGGCGCCGTCGACCCGGAGGGTGCAGCGACGACCGTGCTCGCCCAGCGTGAGGTCACTCGTGCCCTCGGTGCCCTGACCGACCGTGAACGTCGCGTGCTGATGCTGCGGTACGGCCTCGAGGACGGCGAGGAGCACACGCTGGAGGACATCGGCGCGGAGTTCGGCCTGACCCGGGAACGCATCCGCCAGATCGAGAAGAAGACGCTCACCAAGCTGCGCCACCCCTCCCGTGGGTTCCAGCTCCGCGGGCTGCTCGACACGGTCGAGGCCAACTGACCGATGGTCGTCGTGCGGACGGTCGACATGTGGGTGGTGCCCCGGCGTTCGTAGTCTTGGGTGTCGATGCGTTCCTCCACCCTCTCCGCCGCCCTCGCCGTCGTCTGCCTCGCGGCGGCCGGTGCGCTGACGCTTGGCCAAGGCGTCCTGGACCCGCCCGATCCCGGCGAGGTCGTCGAGGCGCAACCGTCGGCGTCACCGACCGAGATCGAGTTCGACGAGCCGGAGCCCCCGGCGCCGACCGCGATCGCGTCGCAGAGCGCCCCGGCGCCGCCTGCCGACCGGGCGGACGTCGTGGCCGACCTGCAGGCGCTGCTTGCCGACCCGGAGTTCCAGACCGGGGCGGAGCAATCGCTGGTCGTCATGGACGAGTGGGGTCGCGTCGTCGTCGAACTCAACCCGGAGTTGGGGATGTTGCCGGCCTCGACCATGAAGCTGGTCACGGCTGCCGCCGTCCTCGAACTGCACGGCACGGACACCCGGCTGTCCACCGAGGTCCTGCTGGACGGCACGGTGACGCCCGGCGGCACGCTCCTGGGGAACGTCATCGTGCGCGCCGGGGGAGACCCGGCACTGACCTCCGAGGTCTACCGCCGCTGGGTCTATCCGTCGCGGCCGTCGTCCGACCTGGCCGAGGTCGTCCGCATCGTCCGCGCCGCCGGCGTCGAGCGCGTCGCGGGAGACATCATCGCCGACCCCGGTGCCTGGGCAGACCAGCGCATCCCGTCGGGCTGGCACGAGGGCTACCTGTCCGACTTCGACGGCCGCAACATCACGGGCCTCACGGTGGACGCCGGGCTCGACGTCACGCTGCCATGGGCGCGAAGCCAGTGGGCCGCGCTGACCGATGAGCAGGTCGACGACACGCTGCGGATCGAGCAGGCGCCGGACCCGCTGGTCGAGGCGGCCGAGTCGATCCACGAGGAGTTCCGGGTTGCCGGGCTTCCCGTGGACGGGACCAGCCGCGTCGACTTCGCCAGCCGCGACGCCGTCGCCGTGGGCGCCGTTCCCAGCCCCACCATCGGCGAACTGCTGGCATTCATGACCAAGCAGTCCGACAACCACATCGCGGACACCCTGTTCCGACAGGTCGGGGCTGAACTCGCCGGCCGCTCCACCTGGGACCTGGCCTCCAAGTCCGTCAAGCTCCTGCTGGCGGACCTCAAGGTCGACTTCACCGGCGCGGTGTTCGCGGACGGCTCCGGGCTCTCTCGCGACGACCGCGTGACGGCCCGACTGCTGGCGCAGTTGGACCTGGCGATGACCAACGCGAAGGACGGCGCCACCTGGGCCGGTTATCAGGCCATCGCCGGCGAGGACGGCACGCTGCGCCGTCGCCTGCGCGGGACCTTGGCCGAGGGTCGCTTCCGGGGCAAGACCGGCACGCTGGACGACGTCCGGGCGTTGGCCGGGGCGGTCGAGGGGCCGGACGGCACCCGCTACCACCTCGCCGTGCTGGGCAACGGTGGTGAGGTCTTCCGGGTGAACGCCCTCGCGGACCAGGTCGTCGTACGGCTCACGCGCAGCCTGTGGTGTGACCTGCCCGCCACGCCGACCGGGATGCTCGAGGCCTGTGCCGCGCTGGCCGCGGCCGACATCACGGGCCCGGTCGCCCCCGGTCGCCCCCACCCCGCAGCCAC
>CBDTZE010000410.1:0-2525 GCA_965364815.1 uncultured Nitriliruptoria bacterium
CTGCGCGATCGAGGTCCCGGGTCTGGGCGAGGTGCGGTCAGGGCTCCCAGCGGAAGCTGCGCACGGCCAGCACCGTGGCGACGATGCCCCAGGCGGCCAGGGACAGCATGGCGGCCGGCCACATGGCGACGTCGCCCGGGGCGAACCCGTCACGCAGGACCCAGCCCAGCGCCCCGGACGGCAGGAACAGGCTGATCTGCGCCAGCGCGTCCGGCAACTCGTCGAGGTCGATCGTCAGGCCGCTGACCATGAGCAGGACCAGGAAGACGGCGTTGGACAGGGCGAGGGTGGCCTCGGCACGCAGCGCCCCGGCCATCAGCAGGCCCAGCGCGGTGAACGTGGCGGTCCCCAGGACCATGCCGGCGAGGATGATCCCGATGGACGGGGCGTTGACCCCGTCGGCGATCGAAGCTGCCTGTGGAGCCCAGCCCAGCCCAAAGCGAGCCACGGCCAGCACGAGCACCGTCTGCACGATGACCAGCGCCCCGACCGAGATGACCTTGGCCGCGAGGAACCCACTGCGCGACAGCGGCGTGCCGCCGAGTCGCTTGAGGACGCCGTACTTGCGCTCGAAGGCGGTCTGGATGGCCAAAGCGACGAAGGCGGTGGACATCACGGAGATGCCCAGGACGCCCGGCACGAGGAAGTCGACCGGGTCGCCGTCGCCGGTGGGCAGGACGTCGACGACGGAGAAGAAGACGAGGATCCCCAGCGGGATGCCGAAGGTGACCAGCAGGCTCTCACCGGAGCGCAGCATCAGGCGCAACTCCATCAGGGCCTGGGCGGTCACGGCGCGATGCAACGGCGCCGCACGGGGCGTGGGCGGCGTCGGGGCGGACGGACGGGGCGCGGTCGAGGTCGTGGTCACTTGCGCCTCCCCCTGCTGGAGCGGGAGGACGGGCCGGCCGGGACGAGCTCGGGCTCGGTCGTGAGCTTCAGGAAGACGTCCTCGAGGGAGCGGCGCCCCGCCTGCAGGTCACCCAGCAGCAGGTCGTTGTCCGCCAGCCAGGAGGCCAACGCGGCAACCAGGCGTGGGTCGTTCGCTGCGTGGACCAGGTAGCGCCCCGACTTCGGGGAGCTGACCTTGGCCCCGATCGCGGCGCCCAGTGCGTCGACGTCCAGGCCGGGCGCTGCGGAGAAACGCACCTCGGCGTGCTCGCCCTGCGTGAGCTCGTCGGGGGTGCCGACGGCGATGAGCTTGCCGCGGTCCACGATGGCGACGCGGTCGGCCAACTCTTCTGCCTCGTCCAACAGGTGGGTGGTCAGCACGACGGTCACGCCCTGCTTCTGCAGGTGACGCACGTGTTCCCAGGTCATGTGGCGGGCGGCGACGTCCAGGCCAGCCGTGGGCTCGTCGAGGAAGACGACCTCGGGGCGGCCGACCAACGCCAGCGCCAACGAGAGGCGCTGCTTCTGGCCGCCGGAGAGGTCGCGGAACCGGGTCTTGCGCGATCCGTCGAGGCCGACGTGTGCCAGCAGGTCCTCGGGGTCCAGCGGATCCGCATAGAAGCTGGCGAACAGGCGAAGCACCTCGGCCGGGTAGGCCATCGGGTAGACGCCGCCCTCCTGGAGCATCAACCCGACACGCGGGCGCAGCTTCTGCTGGTCGGCGACCGGGTCGAGACCCAGCACGCGCACCGTGCCGGCGTCGGGGCGGCGGTAGCCCTCGAGGCACTCGACGGTGGAGGTCTTGCCGGCACCGTTGGGGCCCAACAGCGCCAGCGTCTCGCCGGCAGCCACGGTCAGGTCCAGGCCGTCGACGGCGGTCAGCGCCCCGTAGCGCTTGACCAGCCCACGGACCTCGATGGCCGGGGCGGCGACACCTGATGGGGCGGCAGCAGGCGCGGCGGCGCCGGCCGTCGAGGCAGCGAGGTCGGGCATGACGCCCTCCTGCTGGTGTCGACGGTGGGCAGTGCGAGGCTACGACCGGCGCGACCGGCCCCTGACATTCCGCGCGCCGCAGGCCACGTCCTGCTGGCGAGCCCTCGATCGACCACCGTGACGCCCGCGACCACGGAGCGTTCCAGCTTGACTGGTCAGCGGCGGCGGCTGGCCCGAAGGTTCCGTTCAGGTGACTCGCTGCGGCTGCTTCATGGCGGAGCGGGGCCAAGGCATCGAACGGTCGCTCAATCGACCCGGGGACCGTCGTCTCCTCTCATGACACGACCAGGAGCCCTCCCCTGCACCCCACGACCGATCTCTCGCTCGAGCGCCTCGCCTCGCTGCCCGTCCTGGTCCGACGGCAGGACGGGCTCGTTCCCGACCGTCTCGCCCCGGCGGCCCGACCGCGGCGCGCTGGCGTGACCAGCCTCGGGGCACACCTGCTCCTGACGTCGTCACACCAGCCGGCGACGCCCCTGCGCCCGGTGGCCTGACGACCCACGCCTGCCCCACGCCCCAATGGGTCATGAACGTTTCTGCCGGCATCCCGGCAGAAACGTGCAGGACCGCGGGCCCAGGGCCAGCCTGACGCGAACGGGCGTCAGCCCTCGGAGCGGTCCAGCAGGCGCGGCGGCTCGGAGACG
>CBDTZE010000411.1:0-2525 GCA_965364815.1 uncultured Nitriliruptoria bacterium
GCACGCGCCAAGGACCTCACCCTTGACCTCGTCTCGGACCGGGACGACCAACGTCTTCGCGACCTGGTCGTCGACGAGGTCAACCGCTGGAACGACGAGCACCGTCGCGGACGTCGGCCGTTCCCCCTGGGCTCGCCGGACCTGGTCGTGGACCGGGCGTACCGCAACCTCGCCGGCTACGGCCCCCTGGAACCACTCCTGGACGACGACAACGTCTGGGAGATCATGATCAATGCGCCCGACCAGATCTTCGTCAAGCGTCACCACGGCCCGTCGGGCTATCACGACGAAGTCTTCCACGACGATGAGCATGTCACCCGGACGTTGACGAAGTTGCTGGACGACGCGTCGACGTCGCACCGCAAGCTGGATGCCTCCGAGGGGCTCCAGGACGCCCAGTTGGACTCCGGTGCCCGTTTGCACATCGCCCACCGCGACCTGGGCAAGGGCAGCCACCTGGTCGTCAACATCCGCAAGTTCACGGGCGTCGCCTTCCGCAGCCTCGACCAGCTCGTCGAGCGCGACATGCTGTCGGCGCGGGCGGCCGGGTTCCTGCGTGCCTGCGCGCACACGAGCTCGTCGATCATCTTCGCCGGACCACCCGGCTCGGGGAAGACGACGCTCTTGAGCTGCACCGCTGCCGAGCTCGACCCGGCGCTGCGCGTCGTGACGGCCGAGGAGGTCTTCGAGGTCGACGTTCCGCTCCCCAACGTTGCGTCGATGCAGACCCGCCCCGCGCGCGCAGACCGTGACCCGGTGGACCTGCGACGACTGGTCTCGGCCTTCCTGCGGATGGCACCGGACGTCGCGATCGTCGGCGAGGTCCGGGACCGCGAGGCGTTGCCGCTGCTCCTGACGCTCAGCTCCGGCGTCAAGGGCTACACCACCATCCACGCCGGATCGGCCCGCCAGGCGCTCTCGCGCCTGCGGTTCCTGTGCCAACTCTCCGACACCCGTTCCGAGTTGCCGATGGCGGCGCTCAACTCGCTGGTCACGGAGTCGATCGACGTGGTGGTCCACGCGACGCGCCACAAGGGCGTCCCGCGGGTCACGGAGATCGTGGCCGTCGAGGAGCAGCAGACCGGGATCGGCTCGACCGCCTTCACGACCTCGACCGTGTTCGCGCGGGCCCGGCTCGACGGCCCCCTGGTCTGGACCGGATCACTCCCCAGCCGGATCGAACGGTCGCTCGCCGAGGTCGGTTACGACTTGCGTGAACTGCTCGATGCGGCGCATGACCCGGCCGGTCGCGGCGGGGGTCTCTGATGGGTGTCGTGCTCGCACTTGCCGCGGCCTGGGGGGTCTTCCTGCTCTGGACGGCCCTCGCGTTGCACTGGGACGGCCTCGGCGTGGCGCCCCGACGTGCCAGGGCGTCCCGCCATCGGCGTCGGCCGACGGCGCGCGAGTTGCTGGTGCAGGCAGGCATCCCCGACCTGCGCCTCGCAGAGTTCGGTGCTGTTTCGGGAGCCCTCGCCATCGTCGGGGCGCTCATCGGCTGGGGGATCTTCGGGTCCATCGGCCCGGCCATGATGTTCGCCCTGGGGGCGGGGTTCGTCCCGATCGGTGCCGCTCGGCAGTCCCGCGAGCGTCGGCGCTCGCTGGCGAGGGAGTCGTGGCCGCGGATGATCGAGGAACTGCGACTGCAGGCAGTCAGCCTCGGCCGTTCGATTCCGCAGGCCCTGTTCGAGGTCGGGGCACGCGGGCCCGAGGAGCTTCGGCCGGCGTTTGCGGCGGCCCGGCGGGAGTGGATGATCTCGACGGACTTCGACCGCACGCTCGCCGTGCTCAAGGACCAACTCGCCGACCCCACGGCTGATGCCGTCTGCGAGACGCTCCTCATTGCCCACGAGATCGGTGGCCAGGAGGTCGACGCGCGGCTCCGTGACCTGGTCGAGGACCGGATCATGGACCTCGAGGGTCGCAAGGATGCTGAGGCGCGGCAGTCCGGCGCCAAGTTCGCACGGGTGTTCGTGCTGGTCGTGCCGATGGGCATGGCCGTCGTGGGGCTCACCATCGGCGACGGACGGGTCGCGTACCAGTCGGCTGCCGGCCAGCTCGGCGTCCTGATCGCGCTGGGAATGATTGCGGCGTGCTGGATCTGGGCGGCACGGATCATGAAGCTGCCCAGCGAGCAGCGAGTGTTCAGCCGACTCGACGTCGCAGCCGACGTCCCGTCACGGGCTTCCGGCCGTGGCAGCCAGGCGGACGTGGCGGTCGGCCGATGACGCGCATCGTCCTGGCGAGCGCCCTCGTTGCCTGGGTCGGGTTGGCCCTCCTGCTGGCCGAACAACCCTGGTTCCAGCGGCGGTCACTCAGCGACCGGCTGCGTCCACACGCCCCGGACCCGACGGATCGCCAGGAACGGCTGGGTGTCCTGTCCGTCGAGTCGTTCCGCCAGGCGATCGGTCCCTTCGCCCGCCAGGTCGGGGCGCAGGTCGCCAGGACGCTTGGGATCGAGGAGGACCTCGACATCCGGCTGGCTCGCGTCCACTCGCCACTCGACGCCACGGCCTTCCGCGTGCGCC
>CBDTZE010000412.1:0-2516 GCA_965364815.1 uncultured Nitriliruptoria bacterium
TGTCGCCCGAGAAACAGTGCATGACGACGCGGTCGGGTGCGCCCTCCTCCTCGAGGATCCGAAGGCAGTCCAGCCACGCCGCCCCGGCGACGCCCCCGTGGGCGGTGTCTCGGCAGTGGATGACCAACGTCTTGTCCGTCCGCTTCGCGATCGCGATGTGGGCGCGAAAGGAGTCGGCCTGCTGCTGCGGGTCGCAGTCGTCGCGGTAGTAGTCCAGGCCTGTCTCGCCGATGCCCACCACGCGCTCGTCGGCGGCCAGTTCCTCGATCCGGGCCAACGCCTCGGGCGTGGACTGGGCGGCCGCGTTGGGGTGGATGCCGACCACGGCGAGGACGTCGTCGTGGGCGTGGGCGGTGCGCACGACCTGCTCGCTGCTCTCCACGGAAGTGCCGACCGTCATCATGCGGCCGACACCGGTCGCACGCGCAGCATCGACCTGCTCTTGCACGGTCCATTCCTCGACGAAATCGAGGTGAGTGTGCGTGTCGACGTACTTCGGCATGGAGGGTGCTCAGCGGGCTTCGGGGCGCCGGCGCACGGTACCGGCGCCCCCCGGCCGCAGACCGGGCTGGCCGTCAGTCGACGAAGTCGAAGGCCTGCGCATCGAAGGAGTCCAGCGCCCCCTCCCGGACGACCCAGGCCGTCTGGGCAACGGGATCCAGGACCACCGCGGTGTCCCCCCAGGCCCGCAACTCCAGGCGAGTCGGCTCGGGGTGCTGCGCCAGGTCGCGCGGCAGCGTCGGGCGCACGGCATCCGGGGCGCCGTCGCGCCATCCGGACAGGCTGATCCCGTCGGCGTCAGCTGACAGCTGCCAACTCCACGAGGAGGGCTCGTGACGGACGGCCTCATGGGTGTGCGAGCCGTGGCCCGGCTCGCCGCAGAAGCAGTCGTCGTCGAGGCTGATCGCCCCGTCCGCGCCCCGTCCGACGCCAGCCAGCAGCGCGGACACCTGGCCGTCGCCGCCCGACGCGGTGAAGGTGAGTTCCGCGGCCGTCCAACCGTCGATGTCACGTTGCGACCAGCGCCAGCCATCCAACTGCATCCGCTGGTTGCCGGGGATGGCAAACGAGGTGTTGTCCGTCGCGGTGCTGTTCGTCCCGGGTCCGGACCCGTCCGTCCACCCGATCACCCGAAGGGCCTGGTTGTCGCCCTCGTGGTCCACCCACGCCAGGTAGCGATCGCCGCCGGGGTCGGCGTCACTGAAGACCGGGATGGGCAGCAGCTGGTCGTCGGCGGGAACCAGCGGCTGGTACTGCCGACCGAACTGCTCCCACACGACCGATGGGCCCGGCTCGGTCGACCGCACGGTCCAGAACTCGAGCGTCCCCTCGTTGAGGACCAGGACGACCGCTTCGAGGTCGTCGATCGTCGAACCCGGCCGGACCGTCACGCCCCGGATCGGGGCAGGGCCTTCGAAGGCCGGGGGGCTCCCGATTCCGCGGACGATCTGGGGATCGCCCTCACCGAACCAGTCCTCGATCACCTGCAACTCGCCGTTCACGGCCCGCAGGCCGTGGGCTGGCTGGGGTGCCGCCGGCGTCGCGCCGCCTGTGACGACCTCGCCCTCGTCGTTCACGAATGGCGCGGACCATGGCGTCGTGGCCACGTCGACCGCCCCGACCGTCGCGTCGGTCTGGCGCCGGAAGGCCCGCTCCGGCGACCGCAGGAACAGCTGGCCACCCCACGAGACCACGAGGTGGTCGCCGGCGCTGGCGAGGTCGGCAAAGTCCGTCTGGATGTCGGCGATGCCCGTGTCCGACCACGCCAAGAGGCGCTCACCGTCCAGCAGTCGATCCACTGCGAAGATCTCGCCGGGCGCCAGGCCTGCGATGCGCAACGCGAGGGGCCCGCTGGCCGGGCCGGCCGCGTCGAAGTCCGCCGCGACGTCGATCGGGTCCAGTCCCCCAACCTGGATCGATCCGTCAGGATCGAGGGTGAGCGAGGACTGCCACGACCTGCCGACGCCAGCGAAGAGGAAGCGACCTTCGAGGCCGTCCTCGTACGTGTTGTCCCACGTCCAGTCGGACAAGGCAAACTGGCCGACGAGGGCACCCTCGGCCAGCAGCCCACCGGGTTCACAGCAGTAGGCAACGCGCGCCGGGGCAAGCGGGTCGCTGGCGTCGAAGACCTGCACGACCGACCGTGGCGCCGCTCCGCCGCGGTGCTCCAGCCAGGCGAACATCGCCCCGTCGGGCGACCACGCGACACCCGGAACCATCGATCCAGCCAGGACGGGTTGGGCGTCGACGACGTTGTCCGCAAGCACCTCGACGCGCCCTCCCGATCGCAGCGCATCGTCCGCGATGGTCAGCATCCGCAGCTGCCACTGCCCCTGCACCTCGGCGATGTAGGCAACCGTCCAGCCGTCCGCTTCCGGGCGCGGACGGACGGCGATGTCGGCGGGGTAGGCGAACGGCGCCGCAAAGGCCAGGACGTTGGTGTCGGGACTGTCGAGGTCGTACCAATGGATCATCCCGTCCACGACGGCGACCGCGTGCGTGCCGACGGGATCGAC
>CBDTZE010000413.1:0-2513 GCA_965364815.1 uncultured Nitriliruptoria bacterium
GGCGACGTCGTCGCCGTCCACCCACGCCCGGCTGCGCTCGAGTCGCTGGGCGAAGACTGCGCCGTAGCGGGCCGACAGGACCTCGCGGAGCTCCGCGACGGACGACGCGTCGGCGCGCGTCCGGTCCGTCCCGGCGGCGTCGGCGAGCGCGGCGAACAGGCGCACGCGGACCCGTCCGGCGAGGTTGTCGCCGCCCGGCTCGGGCGTCTCGGTGTGCAATCCATGCTCCATGTCTGGCATCCTTCCACTCACGAGTCCGCGATCCCACGCCGTGCGCGATGGGCGGCGGGACTGCCCGCCTGCAAGGATCATGGTGCACCTGCTCGTCCTCACGGATCGCCCGGACGGTGGCAAGGCGCTTGTGCACGCGCTGGAGTACCTCGACCACACGCTGCAGGACGCCCGCCTGGAGTCGCACGCGATCCCGGCCCTGGGCAGCGTCGACCTGGTGCTCATTGACGCGACCCGTGACCTGCGAAACGCCGCCGCCTGCTCACGGCAGTTGGCCGTCGGCGAGATGCGTCGGCCCGTCGTCGTCGTGATCGCCGAGGGCGGGCTCGCCGCACTCAAGGCCACCTGGGGCTTCGACGACTTCCTGTTCCCCGACGCCTCGCCCGCCGAGATCGAGACGCGGTTGCGGCTGGCCGTCGACCGCACGTCCTCGCAGGAGACGAACCGCGCCAGCTCCGTGGGGGACCTCGTCATCGACGAGGAGTCGTACCAAGTGCGCCTGCGCGGCGAACCGCTGGACCTGACCTACAAGGAGTTCGAACTCCTGAAGGCCCTCGCTGCCCACCCCAACCGCGTCTTCACGCGTGACCTGCTCTTGCAGGAGGTCTGGGGCTACGACTACTTCGGTGGATCACGGACGGTCGACGTCCACATCCGTCGTCTGCGCGCGAAGCTGGGCCCGGAGCACGAGGCCCTGATCGGGACCGTCCGGGGCGTGGGCTACAAGCTGGTCCCGCCGGGATCGCGGCGACGCGGCGGCGACGACGACGACCAACCAGGGGACGAGAGCTGAGTCGCCTGACCGCGTGGACCAGCCGACGCCTTGCCGTCGTCCTCGGGCTGCTCCTGTTCGTGGTCTATGCGGCAACGGCGACCTACGACCACGCCCAGGTCACGGACACCCAGTCCACACTGGCCGCGGCATGGGGCCTGGGCACAACGGGCGGTGTGGGTCTCCCGCCTGTCTGGCAGGACCTGGCGTGGCGATCCCTGACGGCCGACGGCACCGTCGTCAGCAATCGCCTCCCGGGGGCCACGATCTGGGGTGCGTTGTTCTACTGGGTCCTGCCGGTCCCGACCGACGTTGCTCGGGTCCACGACCTGCCGGTCTGGCCGGCCGCGATTGCCTCGGCGACGGTCGTGGCCATCGCGATGGCGATCTTCTTCCTTGCCCTCGACCGGTTGGTGGATGACCGACGCGTCGCTTTGGGAGGCGCCCTCGTCTTCGCCTTGGGGACCCCCACGTGGTCGGTGTCGGCTGACGCCCTGTGGACGCACGGACAGACCCAACTGGGAATCGCGATCGCGCTTTTCGCGCTGGCACGCGATCGTTGGTGGCTTGCCGGGGCAGGATTCGCCTGGGCCATCTTCGCGCGGCCGCAGGTGGCCGTGGCGGCAGCGGTGGTCGGCATCGGCATGACGATCGTCCGCCGCGACTGGCGCCCCGTGGTGCAGGTCGGCGCCGCATCTGCCCCCGGCCTTCTCGGTGTGGCGCTCTGGACGAGGATGCTCTTCGACTCGTGGCTGCCCGTTGCCGGTTACCAGGACACGACGACCAGCCTGGTCACCAGTCGCCTGACCGGCACGGGAGGGTCCGGCTGGCACCTGCCACCGTTCCTGGCGGGCGTGCCGAAGGTGTTCCTCCATCCCCTGCGCGGCGTCCTGCTCTACACCCCGTGGATCCTCGTCTGCCTGCCCGGGCTGCGGGCCGGATGGCGAGTCGCACCATGGTGGGTGCGCCTCGCTGCGCTGGGTGGCGTCGCCGAACTGATCCTGCAGTTGAGCGTCCAACCGTCCTGGCACGGCGGTGACGACCACTTCGGCTACCGCATCGCGCTGGAGTTCGTCATGTTGTCCGCGCCCCTCCTGCTGCTGTCGTGGCGCGAGGGCGTCGCCGGGTCGCGGTTGGGCACGCCGATCACCGTCGTGTTCGTCGCCGCGTCCGTCGTGCTGTACGCCTTGGGCTCCACGGTCTTCGACCCACGCCACCAGAAGCGCGCCGAGTACGCCCAGTACGTCGCCGAGCTTGGACCCAACGGCGAGGGCTACAACACCGGCACCGCCGTGGGCCCAGACCTCACGGCCCGCTGAAGCGCGTCAGCAGACCCGGCAACCCAGCGCCACGTCCTGCCACTGCAACGCGAAGCCGCGCGTGTCGTACAGCCGGCGCCCCGCCTCGTTCGCCGCGTCGACCCACAGCACGACCTCGTCGCACCCGACCGCCTTGAGGTGTTGCAGACCAGCGTCCAGCAACACCGCCCCGAGCCCGAGGCCCTGGGCAT
>CBDTZE010000414.1:0-2498 GCA_965364815.1 uncultured Nitriliruptoria bacterium
GCCCGTGCTGTGGGGCGCGGGACAGAAGCCGTTCGAGGGCGAGGCCGTCACGCTGACGAAGGCGACCTCCTACCCGCGACCGCTGCAGGACCGGATCCCGCTGCTGGTCGGCGGCAACGGCCCGAGGCGGACGCTGCGCCTGGCGGCTGAGCACGCGGACGCGGTCAACCTGCAGGGCGACCTCGACAAGATCCGTGCCGGAGTCGCCGACCTGCACGGCCACCTCGACGAGCTCGGCCGCGACCGCCGCGAGGTCCGGGTCACGGCACGCGTGAACGGCCTGTGCCGACCGACGCCCGCCGCCCTGTCCAGCGCGGTTGATGATCTGGTCCCCACCGGCGCTTCGGCCCTCGAATGGGGCGCCGGCGTCGGGGCGGGAACGGTCGACGACCACGTCGCGCGTCTGCAGTCGCTGTCCTCGTTGGGCGTCGACGAGGTCATGGTGTCGGTCACCGACCCGAACCCCGAGGGCCTGGGCCACTGGGCCGTCGTCGTCGAGCGACTCGCGGGCTGAGCGTCGCACGTGGCTGACCGCTCCACTTGGCGGACCGCCACACGCAGCACTTGGCGGATCGCCACACGCAGCGTCCGCCTGCCTCATGGGCGCGATCCATGCCAGATGTGCCCGATTTGCCCGGCAAACACCCTGACCCCGTGGTCATGGGCGCACAGACGGGCGCGCACCGTGCACTTTCCCGAAAGTGCTGGCGCAGGGACCCGCCACACGCAAAGGTCCCACTTGTTGGCCGCGGCTTCGGGAGTCGCCCGTGGCAACACCGTGAAATCTTCCGACACAGGACCTTCACGCAGCGCTGAGCCGTTGGCAACACGGCACCCCTCCGTTGCCGTACGCAACCCAAGAAGTGGTGAACACACAATGAGTCACGAACTCGCACAGGCCCTGGCCGCCATGAACCTGCACCGCACCGGTGAGTTCTTCTGGATGTCCAACGAGGTCGAGCCCTCCGACGAGCAGCTCGGCATCGACGCCCGCTGAAACGTCGCCTGGGGGTTCGCCCCCACGATCCATCCTCGTCGATCGACCGCCCGACACCGGGCGGTCGATCGTCGTTTTCCGACACCTGACCGGCCGGTCACAGCCGGTCACCGCCGGCCGCGCCCGTCAGCCCACGTACGGCGTCAGCCCACGTATTGGAACAGCAGTCCCATCCCGACGAGGAACGCCAGCAACCACGCCCCGACCTTGAGGATGACGGCGATCTCGCGCCCGATGCCGCCGGACCCCGGGAGTTGCTGCAATCGACGGCCGCATGCACACATCCCCGGGTCGAGGTGGACGCGGTGGCGCTCCTGGCAGGCGAAGCGGGGCCGCGCGGCGAGGTCGTAGGAGCACCCGTCGCAGTTCGGCGCCTTGCGCGGGTTGCGATGCAGGCACGCCGGGCACTGACGACCCTGCTCGCGATCGGCCATGACGAAGCCGGCGGCCAGCGCCAGCATCCCCCCGTAGACCAGCGCCCCGCCCGCCACGGCGCCCAGCGTCGCGGCGCCCCAGATCACGAAGGGCAGGAAGAGCACGAAGACCAGTGCCACGGGAGCCACGGCGGCGATGGCGACCCGGCGACGCTCGGCGCCTTCGAGGGGCCCGGGCCGGAGCACGATGCGAGGCTCAGCCGTCGCGGTCGCGTCGGGTGGCGTGGGGGCGTCGTCGGCGTCCATGGCCGTCAGCGTATGCACGGCCGTAGGGTCTGCAGCACGCGACCACGCGACCCACGGAGCCCTGAAGATGACGGCCACGCTGCACCTCGACGACGACGGGATCGCCACGATCCAACTGGACGACGGCGGGAAGAACCTGATCTCGCTGGAGATGATCGACGCCATCGAGAAGTCGCTGGTCGACGCCTCCGAGGCCCGGGCCATCGTCCTCGCCGGACGCGAGGGCGTCTTCTCCGCCGGCCTCGACCTCAAGTACGTCCAGGCGAACGGCCCGGACGGGGCGGTCGAGTTGATCGAGGCGCTCGGCCGACTCTCGCTGACCGTGTGGGGTGACCCGCGACCGACCGTCGCCGCGGCCACCGGGCACGCACTGGCGGGCGGCACGATCCTCGCCATGACCTGCGACCACGTCGTGGCCGCCGACGGCCCGTTCAAGTGGGGCCTGGTCGAGACCAAGGTCAACCTCGAGGTTCCGGAGATGGGACTGGCCCTCGCGGCCCAACGAATGCAGCCGAGGCACATCAACCAGTACGTCCTGCCGGGCACGGCGATCGACGCCGCCACCGCTGCGGCCATCGGCTACGCCGACGAGGCGCTCCCACCCGAGGACGTCCTCCCCCGGGCCGTCGAGGTGGCACGCCAGCGCGCCGAACTCCCCGCCGGCGCCTACGCCGGCAACAAGATGCGACTTCGGGGCGCGGTCATCGCCGGGATCCGCGAGCGTTCCAAGGCCGACGTCCAGGCCGTCGTGCGCCACCTGCGAGCCGCGGGGTGACCGAGGCGCGCGGGGCCAAGGCCCGGCGACTGAGCCTCGCCGCGCT
>CBDTZE010000415.1:0-2451 GCA_965364815.1 uncultured Nitriliruptoria bacterium
TCGCACGGCAACCAGCAGCGCGTGCAGTTGGCAGCCGCGTTGGTCCACGACCCCCCCCTTTTGGTGCTCGACGAGCCGTTCAACGGGCTCGACCCGATGGGGGTGCAGGCCATGAGCGAGGTCCTGCGACAACGGGCGGCCGACGGGGCCACCGTCGTGTTCTCCAGTCATCAGCTCGATCTGGTCGAGGACCTCTGCGACGACGTCGTCATCATCGCCTCGGGACGAGCCCGACTGGCTGGCTCGCTCGACGAGGTCCGCGAAGCGACGGGACTGCGTCGGGTGCAGGTCCGGATGGTCGGTGGCGTGACCCCTGCGCTCACGACCGTCCCAGCCGAGGCGATCCGCACCAGTCGCGACGGTGTCCGCACGTTCAACGTGCCCGCAGGGACGGACCCGACGGCCCTCCTCGCGGACCTCGCCACGCAGGGCGCCGTGGATCAGTTCTCCTTCGAGCCGCCCCCGCTGTCCGAGATCTTCCGCGAAGCGGTCGGCCAGTCGGTGGCCGACGCCGGGCAGGTGGCCTCATGACCCCCGCGCAGCTGATCCGGTTGGTCGCTGGACGCGAGATCCGTGACCGACTCGGCAACCGGGGCTTCGTCGGCACGACACTGGTCGTGCTGCTCGTGCTGGTGGGCTTCGTGGTGATCCCGACGCTCGTCACCGATGACGGTCCCACCACCTATGACCTGGGCTTGCTGGGCGACGCGCCAACGGACTTCGGGCCGGCGATCGCGGCCGGTGCCGAGGTCCGCGACGTCGTCATCGACCTCGTCGAGGTCGCGGACCGGGGCACGGCCGTCGAGCTCATCGAGGCCGGCGACCTCGACGCCGTCCTGATCGACGGCCGACAACTGTTGGTCGACGATCCGGTGACCAACGAGTTGCAGTCCTTGGTGGACGGCGCGGTCGGCCAGACGAGGTTGATGGACGAACTGGCTGCCGCCGGGGCGGATCGACAGGCGGCCCTGTCGGCCCTGTCCTCCGCGCAGCCGATCGAGGTCGTCACGATCTCTGGTGCCTCGGAACAGGAACGGCAGTCCGGGGCCGCCGCGGGCGCCATTGCCACGGTCCTGTTGTTCCTGATGATCCAGATCAACGGGACGACGCTCATGACGGGCACGATCGAGGAGAAGTCGTCCCGGGTCGTGGAGGTCCTGCTGGGCACCCTGCGACCGTGGCATCTGCTGTCGGGCAAGTTGCTGGGGATCGTGGTCCTGTCCGTCGGGCAGCTGCTGCTCTATCTCGGCGGTCTGCTTGGGGCGAACGCGATCGTGGATGCCTTCGAGGTCCCGGATGCCACCCGGGCCATGGTCATCGTCGGGTCCTTGATGTTCATCGTCGGGTTCGGGCTCTACGCCGCCGCCTTCGCGGTGGCTGGCTCCCTGGCCAGCTCGGCCGAGGACGCCCAGGCCAGCGCCGGCCCGATCGGGATCCTCGCCGTGTCGATCTACATGGCCGTCCTGATCGGTGTGGTGCCGGAACCTGCCAGCACGTTGGCGAAGGTCCTGACGTTCCTGCCACCCAGCGCGCCGTTCGCCGTGCCCGTTCGCCTGGCAGCCGGGGCGATCGAGACGTGGGAGGTCGTGGTCGCGGCTTTCGTGACGCTGGCCGGCACGGTCCTCGCGATTCGGTTGGCGGGGCGGCTCTACTCCGCCGCACTCCTGTCGGGTGGCCGGCTCACGTGGCGCGAGGTCTTCCGTGCGCCACCCATCGGCAGCTGACCCGGGCCGATTGCGACGGCGTCGGAGCTACGGTCCGGCGCAACCGAAGGACACTGCGTTGATCGACCTGCGTTCCGACACCGTCACCCGTCCGACCGACGCGATGCGCGCGGTCATGGCCGCTGCCGAGGTTGGCGACGACGTGTTCGCCGACGACCCGACGGTCAACCGACTGCAGGACCGTGTCGCGGAACTGACCGGCAAGGAGGCCGCGCTGTACGTGGCCTCCGGGACGCAGTCGAACCTCGCGGGTGTCCTCGCGCACTGCGGTCGCGGTGACGCGCTCCTCATCGGGCGCGGCTACCACGTCGTCTCCTACGAAGGTGGTGGCTCGGCCGCCCTCGGTGGCGTCTTCCCCTACGTCCTGCCGGTCGACGACCGTGGCGGCCTGGCGCGTGAGACGATCGTCGGGGCGATCCCTCCGGACGACGTGCACTTCCCCCAGCCGGTCCTGCTCTGCCTTGAGAACACGGTCGGCGGCGTGGTGCAGCCGCTCGAGCAGCTCCACGACAACGAGGCTGCGGCCAGGGAGCACGGCTTGGCGACGCACCTCGACGGGGCGCGTCTCTGGAACGCAGTCGCCGCGACCGGGACGTCCGTGGCCGACTGGGTTGCCCCCTTCGACACCGTGTCGCTGTGCCTCTCCAAGGGGCTCGGGGCGCCGGTCGGTTCCGTTCTGGCCGGACCCGCGGACCTCATCCGCAAGGCGCACCGGATCCGCAAGATG
>CBDTZE010000416.1:0-2436 GCA_965364815.1 uncultured Nitriliruptoria bacterium
GCGATCGGGGCGGGCTCGTTGACCATGCCCCCAAAGTACGAACCGGGTGTGACACCGCCCTGACCGCGCCCGCGCCCGAAGAATCAGGTGCCCGCTGTGCTCATCTCGATCAGCTTGGTGACCGTGTTCATGTTGCGGGCCGTGCCGGCGACGCCGAGGGTTCGCTGGATCCAGGCGGGGGAGAGCTTGGTGTCCGACGCGCCCCGTCCGTAGTGGATCCAGAGGTGCTGGCCGTCGAGGTGGACGCGGTCGTGGGGCGAGCGGTCCGGGTCCAAAGCGGCGCCATCGGTGGCCGGGCCGTCGAGGAACACGACGTGGACCATCCTGGGGTCCTGGGTCGTCGCCTCGGCGAACGGGTTGCTCGCCACCAGGTCGACCAGTTCACCGTGGGTGCGCAGGAGCACGGGGACGTCGTCCAGTTCGAACTCGGCGGCCAACACCGACTCGATGATCTGGCTTGTCGCGGCGGTCGCCCCGCCCGTGACGACGAGGTTGCCTGACTGGACGTACGTCCGTGTCGGCCCGAGCCCGGCGTCGTCCAGCGCCTCTCGCAGGGGCGCCATCCTGACCTTGCGATGGCCGCCGACGTTGATGCCGCGCAGCAGGGCGATGGTGGTCACGGCCAGGCCTCCAACTCGTCTGCTCTACTCACGCCGGCGTGAGGAGCCCACGCGCCACCGGCGAGGGAACCGCGCCGGGGTGCGCCACGTCTGATCAGGGAACGAACAACGGGGGAGGCCATGTCGACCGCAGGTGTGACGGGCCGGGCGTGGCGCGCCCTGCTCGTGTTGGCCATGGCAGCACTGGCCGTCCTGGGGAGCCAGGTCGGGGCGTCGGCCAGCGCGCGCGACGGACTCCTGCAACCACCGGTCGTCGGCGGCCTGGCCGGGGTGGCGGCATCGCTGGGCGTGGTGGCGTTGCTGCGTCGGCGCAGAAGTTGAGGAGCAGGCGAGCAGGATCGGTGTGGGCGCGGCCGTCATCGGGCAAGATGGCGCCCACCGCCTGAAAGACCTTTGCCCCATGGGGAACCTCCGCCTCGCCGCGCTCCGCGATCGCCTGCGAACCTCGCTCTGGTTCCTGCCGTCGGTCACCGTCACGGCCTCGGTCCTGCTTGCGCTGGTGCTGTCGCGCATCGGGCTCGGTGAGGGCTCGACAGAGATCGGCTTCGGTGGCACGCCGGAGGGGGCTCGAGGTGTGTTGTCCACGGTGGCCGGGTCGACCATCACGGTCACGTCCCTCACGTTCTCGTTGACCGTTGTCGCCCTGCAGTCGGCATCGAGTCAGTTCAGCCCCCGGATCCTGCGGGCGTTCCTCGCCGACCATGGCAACCAGATCGTGTTGTCCACGTTCCTCAGCACTTTCGCCTTCAGCCTGGTCACCCTGCGATCGGTCCGCGGTGGAAGTGAGCCGACCTCGACCCACGTCCCCGACGTGGCGATGGCCGTGGCGATGTTCCTGACGGCGCTGTCCGTCGCGATGCTCGTGTACTTCTTCCACCACATCACGCAGCAACTCCGGGTCGAGACGATCCTCGAGGACCTGCAGGAGTCGGCGCTGGGCGTCATTCGGACGGCGCTCAACGAGGGGGAGCCGTCGCAGGCCGACCTGCCGACCGTTCCCGACAACGCGTTCGTGCTGCCCTGCCGGGCGTCGGGCTACCTCCAGACGGTTCAGCCCGAACGTCTGCTGGAGTTGGCGACGGACGAAGGGGTCGTCATCCGCCTGCGGCCGATGGTCGGCGGCGCCTGCACCGAGGGCACGACCCTGGCGTGGGTCTGGCCGGTCGATGCAGATGCGCCAATCGCCGCGGACCGGATCGGACCGCTGGGGGAGGCCGTCGACCGGGCGGTCCACCTCGGTTTCGAACGCACGATGCAGCAGGACGTCGCATTCGGGATCCGGCAGATCGTCGACATCGCCGTACGGGCACTGTCACCGGGCATCAACGACCCGGCCACGGCCGTTGCCGTCATCGCGGCACTGTCACCGGTCCTCTCCGCCCTGATCGGTCGGGACACCGGCCACGACGTGAGGGTCGACCCGGAGGGTCGGGTCCGCGTCGCCCTGGACAGCCCCACGTTCGGTGAGCTGCTTGCCCTGGGCTGCGACCAGCCCCGTCGCTACGGCGGCAGCGAGCCCGCGGTGCTCGTGGCGCTGCTGGACATGCTCGGTGACGTCGCTGAGTTGGCTCCGCATGACAACGAGTCGGTACGCGCCCAGGTGGAGCTGACCGTGGCGGCCGCGAAGGATGCCGGGCTCACGGATCGAGAGCTTGAACGCGTCGAGGTCAAGGGCGCCCGCGCCCTGATGAGCCTGGAACACGGCACGCGTGCCGGGGCCGGCGACCACGAGGACAGCGTCGAGGAGCCCGCTGGCTGATCACCAGTCGGTGGTGACCAGTCCGCGCCCCGTGACCTGCGGCAGGTCCAGGGCGGT
>CBDTZE010000417.1:0-2436 GCA_965364815.1 uncultured Nitriliruptoria bacterium
GAGGTGCAGTACAGCGTCGGAGTCCGCCGGGGCGGCGATGGCGTCCAACTCCGGCAGGAGGGTGTCGGCGAGGTGGGGATCATCCAGGCCACCGACGACGACGTTTCCGACGCGCGTGGCGATGGTCGCGGTCTGGCCTCGAAGGGTGACGACGCCCATCGCGGCGAGGCCGTCGACGAGGTGGTCGGTGTCCAGGCGCGAGCCGTGCTGGCGGTGCTCGGGATCGGTGAAGTAGTGGTGCGGGCTCTTGGGCGTCGGGCCGAACACGTCGTTGGACCCCAGGACCATGACGCCCGGCGTTCCGTCGGCGAAGATCGGGGCGAGCAGGTCGAGGCAGCGCTGCTCGACGCCGTTGTTGCCAAGCAGGTCCCCGGTCAGCGCGACGAGGTCGTAGTCCTCGCCGGCGACGGCTTCGAGGAACCGTTCGAGCTTGTGGTCGCCGGGTTGGGTGTGCAGGTCGGACAGGTGCAGCACGCGCAGCGGGCCCCGCGCCCCGTCCCGCTCGCGCCCGGTGCGCAGCGCCCCGGCCAGGACCTCGTGGCGCAGCCGGTACCAGTGGCGTTCGATGAACGTCCCGTACGCCACGCACGCTGATCCGACGCCGGCCAACAGGCCGACGGCGTGGCCGACGCGCAGTGCCCGTGCGTCCCCCGATGCCTCACTCATGCGCCAGCGGCCGTGTCGCCGTCAGCGGGTGGCGGTGGCGGCACGGTCCCGCCGTTGCCGTTCCCATTCCCGCTGTTGCCCGAGGAGGGCGACGGGCTGGGTTCGGGTTCGGGCTCCGGCTCCGGTTCGGGCTCCGGTGGTGGCGCGTCGCTGGGTGTCGGCGAGGCCGAGGGTGTCGGCTGGGGCGTGGGTTGCTGCCCGCCGCCGTCCTGGACGCCACGGCCGCAGGTGCCGCCGTCCTCGTCGACCCCGGCCTGGATCACGACGCTGGCGCCGTTGCCGGGCGCCAGTTCCTGGCCGCCGTTGGGGTTCTGCGCGAGCACGACGCCGCACTCGTTCTTCTTCTTGGTCACCTTGGTCAGACGCACGACTTCGTACCCGCGCGACTGCAGCAGGATGACGGCGTCACGCTCGCCCATGCCGACGACATTGGGCACCAGCGGTGACGGGCCACTGCCGTTGGAGACGATGAGGGTGACGGCGCGCCCGGCGATCATCGGCGTGCCGCCGACGGGGTTCTGGCCGATGACGGAGCCGGCGGGGCGGTAGTCGTCGACGTTGCTGACGACGAGGTTGAGCCGTACGGCCTCGACGCGTTCACGGGCCTCGGCGATCGAGGTCACGTCCAGCAGGTTGGGCACGGTGGCCGAGGGCTGTGGGCCGGGCTGGAAGAAGGGCAGGGGCTCGAAGCGTCCGGAGTTCATGGCCGGGATCATGTAGCTGCGCCACATGGGGGCCGGGATCGTGCCACCGAAGACGCGGCTGCGGAAGGTGCCGCCGATGGTGACGTTGCGCATGAAGCGACGTTCGACGCAGCGCGGGATGTCGCCGAACTCGGCGGACTCACGCAGGCCGCAGGCCCGACGTGCCTGGGCTTCGGTCTCGAAGGTCGTCAGGCCGTTCTCGTACCCGATCCAGGACGCCGTGGCGAGCTGACGGGTGTAACCGACGAACCATGCGTCGACGTACTCGTTCGTCGTTCCGGTCTTGCCGCGGACGGCGTAGGGAGACAGGTCGGATGCGGTCGTCGGGGCGGTGCCTCCGGGGTTGACCGGGCCTTCCATGATGTCGACGACGCGGTCGGCGATGGACTTCTCGAGGACCTGGGTGCAGTCCGAGGAGTGCTGGTAGAGCAGGTTGCCCTGGCGGTCCTCGATGCGCTCGATCGCGAACGGGGCGCAGTACTCGCCGCGGTTGGCCAGCGTCGCGTAGGCCGAGGCCATCTCGAGGGGGAAGACCTCCTGGGCGCCGAGGGCGAGGGCGCAGACCGCCGCCAGCGGGGAGCGCGTGACGCCGAGGCGCTGCGCCATGGTCACGACCGACGCGGGGCCGATCTCCTTGATGAGCTTGGCGTGGAAGACGTTCGAGGAGCCGGCGACGCCGGTGTACATGTCGCGCAGGCCGTCACCGCCGGAGTTGTTGACCTTCCAGGGGCCGCCGTTGTCGCAGCCGGGGATGGACTGGGGGCCGGTCGCGTTGACCTGCCAGCCCGGCGGGATGCCCTGCTCCAGCGCGGCGGCGATGACGAACGGCTTGAACGACGAACCGGGCTGACGGCCGCGTCGGGTCGAGCCGGCGTCGGCCGGGACCAGCGGGTTGAACTTGGTCTTGTCGCAGAGCTTGCGGCCGGCGTCGTCCACGCCAGCGTCGCCCGGCGTGCAGGTGCCGTAGTCCTTGGGGCCGACGGCCATGACCAGGATCTTGCCCGTGCCGGGCTCCACGGTGACGAGCCCGCCGAGGGGGTCGGTGGCCTTGTCCGGGAGGTGCTGC
>CBDTZE010000418.1:0-2434 GCA_965364815.1 uncultured Nitriliruptoria bacterium
TGACCTGGACCTCGCGGCCCAGGACGCGGCTGAAGGCCGCGGCCTCGTAGGAGCAGAGCTCCGGGTGGGCCTGCGGCAGGTCGCCCAGGGCGCAGTGCTGCTGCTTGAGTTCGAAGCGGTCACCGGCGGCGCTGACCGACGCGGCGAAGCCGGCGTCGTCGAGGGCGGCAGCCAACTGGGTGATCCGGTCGTGGACCTCGACGCCGTCGATGGCCCCGGCGAGGGCGGCCGCCTGGCGGTCGAGCCGCCAGCGCAAGAACGCCTGCAGCCCGGAACGGCCGTGCTCTGCCTCGAGGAACTCCAGGAGTTCGTCCGCGACGTCGGCGCCACGATCCGGCCAGAGGCGCCGACCGCGAGGGCTCAGCGACCAGTGCGTGGCGGGGCGGCCCGGTCCGTCGGCGACCTTGGTGCCCAGGACGAGGTCGTCGTCGGCGAGCACCGCGAGGTGCTTGCGCGTCGCGACGTCGGAGATGCCCACGGCACCGGCGAGTTCGCCAGTGGTTGCCGACCCGCACGACCGCAGGTGCTGCGCAAGCGCGGCACGAGTCTCCCCCAAGAGGGAGACGAGCGAGTCAGCGGTCGAAGGCAAGACGCGTCCAGCGGGTCGGAGGGGGTCTGGGAGGTGCAACGAATAAACCAACCAAACCATTCCGCAAAGGTAGGAGCCACACGCGAGGTGGCGAAATCCGGCAGGCGGGCGGCGCGCGGACGACGCGCTGCAACCACCGGCCACACGGCGCAGCGGCCGTTGACGGTGAGCCTCCCGCCGTGGCAGTCTCGATTCGTTGGCAGGGATCGTCGCCTGCCGCGGCCGACGGTCGCGGGGATGGCGGGACGTGCCAACCACGACGCACGAAGGAAGGGACGACAAGGACGTCTCGGGCTCCGGTTCCGAATGGCGGGGGACGCCAGGGGATCGTGGAAGACCGTGGTCGTGGACGGAGATGCTGTACAGACGCCGCCGAGTGGACGCTCGGCTACTGACCAGTCTGGCAGCATCTCCCTCATTTTCGGGCAAAACCGAGGACGGCCGGTTCCGTTGGGAACCGGCCGTCGTCGTGCCGTGCAGCGGGTATCGGGCCACGTGCTGGCGGGGTGACTGTTGGTCAGGGACCGTTGGTGGCAATCTCTGGGCAGTCGGGGTGGAGGTGGGTCTGGCGGACGTTGGGTGAGGCTCTCAGGACTCGTCGGTGCCTGCGGGGCGGACGGGGCTGCGAAGCGCGTCGCTGACCGGGCCGGTGAGCAGGTGCTCCCAGGTGACGGCGAAGGCACGGGCGGCGTCGTCGCCACGAAGCAGGGCCAGGGCCTGGAAGGTCTGGTCCCAGCCGAACTCGGCAACCAGGATCTCGACGGTCTCGTCGGCGGTGACGGTGGAGAGCAGGGCGCGAGCCACTCCCATGACGGAGGTGAGTCGGGGGGCTGGGCGGTCCATCGTGCGTCCTTGCGGTGTGCGGCGAGTGCCGGAGGGGGGTGACGGGGAGGGGGGCGGCGGAGGGGCCGCTTGCGGTGTCGTGCTGCTCAACGAGGCCCATCCGTTGTGGTGACGCCACCTCCGCCGAACGGACGATCTGACGTTGCTCAATGTTTTCGCTGGAGCGGTCGATGACTCCTGCAGATGGGGTCGAACACGGCCCCGAACACCCCTTTCGAGGTCCACATGCGCACCCCAGTCACCGGGGCCGATCACCAGCAGCTCGAGCTCGGCGGCCTTGACAAGGACGGCCGTCTGCGGACCCTTCGTCGTGCCCGGACACTTGCTCGCCTGCGTGCGGCCGGGCTCTCCGATGGCACCCTCAACAGCCTGCTGCCAGACTGGTCCGCCCACGTCGCGGATCTCGCCCGGCGATCCTCGGTTCCGATCCGCCTGACGATCGCCGACTGAGGTCGACGGAGCGCAACGACCGCACGCCTAGCCTCCAGCGCATGGACCTCTCGACCCGATTGCTGGGCCTCGCGCGACGGACCGTTGCGTCGACCGCGCGGGCTCTGCCCGAAGCTGCCGTTCGCCGGGCACTGGTGGCCGCCTCACACGCCGGCCGTGGTCTCCCGATCGGGCCGCCGGCATCGAAACGGTGCCTGGTCATCGCGCCCCACCCGGACGACGAGTCACTCGCCGTCGGTGGCCTCGTCCACCGGCTGACCTCCACCGGGACGCACGTGGAGTTGGTGCTGGTGACCGCCGGCGAGGCCTCACGCGCCGGTGGCACACCCGCGGACCTGGGTCGGGCGCGGGTCCAGGAAGCCCGGACCGCGGCGCACCTGCTGGGCATCGCGGCGGTCCACGAACTCGGCCTTCCCGACGGATCCGTGGGCGACCACCTCGACGAGTTGACCTCTGCCCTGCGCCAGCACCTCGAGGACCTGCGCCCCGATCTCGTGGCCACGACGTGGTGGGGCGACGGACACCGCGACCACCATGGCGTGAACGTGGCCC
>CBDTZE010000419.1:0-2413 GCA_965364815.1 uncultured Nitriliruptoria bacterium
GTCAGCCTGCCGGGTGGGGACCGCGACCTCGTGCAGGCGCCCCGGACCTAGGCTGCGAACGGTCACGACCCTTCGGAGACCACCCGTGCGTTCTGCCTTCGCCGTCGCCCTCGCCGCACTGGTGCTGCTGCCTGCCGGGGCGCTGGCCCAGTCGGCTGGCGACCGCTTCCCCTCCACCGATCCGGACGTCCGGGTCGGCACGCCGAACGACCCGCGCTTCGACTGCGCCGAACCCGACGACGAGGACGCGGACGCCTCCTGTGACGGCGTCTTCGACGAACAGTGGCAGTTGTTCGGATTCGCGCCGTCACAGACTGCGGCGACCGCCACCTACAAGGACGCGGCGAGGTTCGGGCAGGGTCAGATCTCCGGCGTCCGCGCCGATGCCGCGTGGAAGTTGACCACCGGGGATCCCCGTGTCGTGATCGCCGTGACCGACACCGGCATCAACTGGGACGACACCGACATCCGCCGCCAGGTCTTCCTCAATGCGGCCGAACTTCCTGTTCCCGCCGGTGCCTCGGTGCACGACGCCGACGGCGACGGCGCCGTCACGGTCGACGACTGGGCCGGCGACCCCCGCGTGACCGATGCCAACGGCAACGGACTGCTCGACGGGCAGGACCTCATCCGCGCCTTCAGCGACGGCACCGACGCCGACCGCAACGGCTATGTCGACGACATCTCTGGCTGGGACTGGCTCAACGACGACAACGACCCGTCGGACACCTCGTCGGTGTCCTCGGCCAGGCGCCACGGCACCGGACGCATGGAGGAGGCCGCGCAGCAGACCAACGAGGGTGAGGGCCGCGCCGGCATCTGCCCCGACTGCCGTGTCATGGCACTGAAGGTCTGGGACTCGTTCGTCGTGCCCGGCGACAACTGGGCCGAGGCCACCGTCTACACCGCCGACATCGGAGCGTCGGTGCAGGTGACGGCGAACGGCGTGCTGGGCAATACCGAGACGATGCGCCTTGCCAACAGGTACGCCCACGCCAAGGGTGTCGCACTCATGCACGTCTCCAGCGACCTCAACACCGCCAACCACAACTACCCGACCAACTACCGCGAGTCGGTCTACATCAACGGTTGCGTGGCCGACACCGAAGGCGCATCGCAGGGCAACGAGATCGTCGGCGGCCTGCCGCTGCCGGTCTCGGCACAGCCCGTGCAGACGTGGTTCCGCCAAGCGGGCCTGACGCAGTTCGGGGCGCACGCCCACGTCTGTTACATGGGCGCCACCGGCTCCCAGGCCACCGGCCAGGCGGGTGGCGGCGCCGGGCTGATCATCTCCCGCGGACTGCAGGTCGCCGACCAGATCGGTGGGCCCCTCAGCGCCGGCGAGGTCAAGCAGATCCTGACGCTGTCGGCCGAGGACGTCCTGCCGGAGAACACGCTCGGCGTCGGCACGCCCGACCCCGCCCAGGTCGGCTGGGACGAGCACTTCGGGTACGGCCGAGCCGACCTCGGCGCCGCGGTCGCCATGGTGGCTCCCGGGACGATCCCGCCGGAGACCATGATCCACACGCCGCAGTGGTGGCACCTGCTGGACCCGGTCGAGGCCTCGAGCGTGCCCGTGAGGGGGCGGGTGTCGTCGAGGTACGACGGCGGCGTGACCTGGACGGTCGAGTACGCGCCCGGGGTGGCGCCCCCGAACGACTCCTTCGTCAGCGGCCAGACCGGCACGTTCACGGCATCTGGCACCAACGGCCGCTCCTTCGAGGGCGTGCTCGGCGAGATCCCCCTCGCAGCCATCGCTGACCTGCTCCCGGGGGCGGCGCAAGGCACACCGCCGACGGACCCCAACCAGTACGTCTTCACCGTCCGCCTCCGCGTCACGGATGCCAACGGCAACGTGGGCGAGGACCGCCGGGCCTACTTCGCCTTCCACGACCCCGCGCAGCCCGAGGGTTGGCCGCGGTTCACCAACACCGGCGGCGAATCGTCGCAGGTCCTGTGGGACCTCGACGGCGACGGTGTGCTGGAGATCATCGAAGCCGACTCGTCCGGCTTCGTCAGCGTGGTGGGGTACGACGGCAAGGACGTCGACTTCTTCAACGGCGGGCAACCCAAGCGTCTGCCCGCCCCGTGGTTCCACCACCCCGACGCGCCCGGCTTCCGCAGCGGCGCCGTCCCCTCCCCTGGCACGCAGGGCCGCACGCCGATCGTGGCCGACATCGACGGCGACCTCGAACCGGAGATCGTGGTCGCGGCGACCACTGGCGAGATCCACGTCTGGGACCGCTTCGGCAACGCCCGGCCCGGGTTCCCGGTGTCCGTCGACACCGCCCTGTCGGTCGAGGCCGTGCAGACCGAGGACAACCACGTCAAGCGCGGCTTCCTGGCCAATCCGTCAGCGGGCGACCTCGACGGCGACGGGCGCCTCGACATCGTGGCCGCGGCCCTGGACGGC
>CBDTZE010000420.1:0-2411 GCA_965364815.1 uncultured Nitriliruptoria bacterium
ACAAGTACCAGGTCCAGTGGCTTGACGACATCGGCTGCGACCTCGTTCGGGGCCATGGCCGGCTTGCCGGGAAGAACGTCGTCGAGGTGGAGCAGGAGGACGGCACGACCGTCACGCTCAAGGCCAACGTCGGCGTCGTCATCGCCATCGGCACCCGAGAGGCGGTTCCGCCGATCGAGGGCCTGCGTGACATCACGACGTGGGGCAACCGGGAGATCACCGAAGCCAAGGAGATCCCCAACCGCCTCGTCGTCCTCGGCGGCGGCGTGATCGGTGTGGAGATGGCACAGGCCTTCAAGCGCCTGGGCGCCGACGAGGTCACGATCGTGGAGGCCATCGACCGTGTGCTGGGACGCGAGGAGCCCGAAGCCAGCGCCGACCTGCAGGCCGCGCTGGAGGAGGACGGCATCACCGTCATCACCGGCGTCAAGGCCGTCAAGGCCGCACGTGAGGGCACGGACGGTCCCGTCACGCTGACGCTGGAGGACGGCCGCGAGGTCACCGGTGACGAACTGTTGGTGGCCGTCGGCCGCTCCGCCCCCACCGGCGACCTGGGCCTGGACACCGTTGGCGTCGAGCCCGGCCGCGGCGGCTTCCTGGCCGTGGACGACCACCTGCTCGTCGAGGGTCACGACTGGCTGTCGGTCGTCGGCGACGCCAACGCTCGCGCGCTGCTCACACACCAGGGCAAGTACCAGGCACGTCTGGTCGGCGACCGCCTCGGCGGCGTGGAGACGGACGCCGCGTGGGCCGACGACAAGGCGGTTCCCCGCGTGGTCTTCACCGACCCCCAGGTCGCCGCGGTCGGGCAGACCGAGGAGCAGGCACGCGAGGCCGGCATCGACGTCCGGGCCGTGACACACAACACCGGTCACGTCGCTGGCGGCTCACTGATGGGCAAGGGCTTCGGCGGAACGGCCAAGCTCGTCATCGACCAGTCCCGCCGCGTGATCGTCGGTGCGACCTTCGTCGGACCGGGTGTTGCGGATCTGCTGCACAGTGCCACGATCGCCATCGTCGGCGAGGTGCCCATCGCAACCCTGTGGCATGCCGTGCCCAGCTTCCCCACCGTGTCGGAGGTCTGGCTGCGGCTCCTCGAGGAGGACCGCAAGCTCGAGATGGGCCGCGGCTGACTCAGGCGTCCAGCAGGTCGCCGAGGGCGACGCGGAAGGCGCGTCGTCCTCGTGAGCGCAAGGCAGCCAGGTCACCCTCGGCCTGGGCCACGAAGATCGTGCGCATCGACTCGTCGCGGCCGGGGATGGCCACGTCGTGGGCGCTGTCGTCCACGACCTGCAACACGACGATGCGCTCCGACCCGCCCTTGTGCAGTTGCCCGGTCGAGTGCAGGTAGCGCGGGCCGATCCCGAGGGTCGTGGCGTTCCCCAACTTGTCCGCCACGACGGCACGGATGCGCTCGAGATCGCGCACGCGGGGCGAGCCCGGATCGACGAAGGCGGTGATGGCCACCAGGTCACCGGGACGGATGACGTCGAAGACCTCCCGGATCGGCGTGACCTCGACCGATCCTGGCCCCGCCGCCAGGACCTCGGCCGTGGCCGTCTTCGCGGCGGCCACATCGGGCTGGTCGAAGGGCTGCAGGCCCAGGGCGGCGCCGGCGATGGCCGTCGCGATCTCCCAGGTGATGACCTGCGCGCCGAGGTCGTAGGCATCGACGATGGGCAGCACGACGACCGGCCCACCGGCGGCGATGAGCGCCTCGGTGGCCGGGTGCCTCCCGACGACCACGTGGATCCGGTCCGGTCCCACGGGAACCTCGTCGCCACGATCGTCGCCGACGATCGGCGTGACGCTGATGCCGTCCTTGCCCAGCGACTCCGCGACCAACTGCTCGACCCAGGCACCGAACGCGGCGATCCGGGGGTCGAGCACCAGGGTCACCTTGTCCTGCCCGGCCTGCGCGGCGGCAGCCAACAGCACACCAAGCCGGAAGCCCGGCGATGTCTCGACATCGACCTCGCCACGCAGCCGCTCTGCGGCGGCCTCCAGCAGAGCATCGACGTCCACGCCCAGGAGGGCGGCCGGGACCAACCCGAAGGCCGTCAAGGCGCTGAAGCGACCACCGACGTCGGGGTCACCGTGCACGATGGCGCGGAAGCCTCGCTCCTTTGCCAGTGCTTCGAGCGCGGACCCCGGGTCGGTCACGGCCACGAAGGCGCGACCAGGCTCCTGCATCCCCGCGGCGCGTGATGCCCACAGCACGTCCAGGTGCGATCGCGTCTCCAGCGTCGTGCCGGACTTGGAGGAGATGACGAAGAGCGTCTGCTCGAGCGGCCGTTCGAGGATGCGGCGGACCGCGACGGGGTGCGTGGAGTCCAGGACCTCGACCGTCAGCCGCAGGGCAGGAAAAGTCCCGGCCAGCACTTCAGGGAAGAGGCTGGATCCGCCCATGC
>CBDTZE010000421.1:0-2406 GCA_965364815.1 uncultured Nitriliruptoria bacterium
GGGCTCGGGTGTCGCTGAAGACCGCCTGCATCTGCGCGTCGCCACCCGCGGCGCCCCGGACCAGCGCGACGTACTGCTCCCCTCGCTTGGCGATGTGGTCGAGGAAACCCTCGATGGCCGTGATCAGCATGAGTGCCGGGGAGAGTCCTGCGGTCGGCTCGGTGACGGCCAGGACCTCGTCGGCGGCCCGACGAGCCACCTCGACGACGAAGTCCTGGCGGTTGTCGAAGTAGTGGAACAGCAGGCTTCGCGAGATGCCGGCACGGCGCGCGAGTTCGTCGATCGAGAACTCGTCGAACGAGGACGCCGTGATCATCTCGGTGCCCAGCTCCAGGAGCTGTTCTCGCCGCGCCTCTGCGCTGAGCCTCGCCACGACCGACCTCCGTCCGGGCTCCGTCCGGGCTGGTCCCGGGTCGGGTGTCAGTCTATTGATCATTGCTCAACAATGCGTTAGCCTCCACCACTGTTGAGCACTGCTCAACAACCGCCAACGCCAAGGAACGTCACGTGTCCCGACTCCCCGACCTCGCCGGCAGCACGGCCGTCATCACCGGCGCCGGGTCCGGCATCGGCCGCGCCCTTGCGCTGGACCTGGCCGCCCGCGGCTGCCGACTGGCGATCAGCGACATCGACCGGGTCAGCCTGGAGAAGACCGGGGCGATGGCTTTGGAGAAGGGCGCGGCCGGGGTCCTGACCAGCATCGTGGACGTCCGCGACCGCGACGCCATGGTCGCCCACGCCGCAGAGGTCGCGGCCGAGTTCGGCGACATCCACCTCGTCGTCAACAACGCCGGGGTCGCGCTGCACGCGGGCGTGTTGGAGCAGTCCCGCGAGGACCTCGAGTTCATCATGGACGTCGACTTCTGGGGCGTCGTCAACGGGACCGAGGCGTTCCTGCCGGCCCTGATCGCGTCGGGGCGTGGCCGGATCGTCAACATCTCGTCACTGTTCGGGCTGATCTCGATGCCGGGACAGTCGGCCTACAACGCCGCCAAGTTCGCCGTCCGCGGTTACACCGAGGCGCTGGCGCTGGAGATGGCGATCGACGACAAGCCCGTCACGGTCACGTGCGTCCACCCCGGCGGCATCCGCACGGGGATCGGCCGGGCTGCGCGCGTCGCCCCCGGACGCGACGCGGAGAAGTTGGCGCAACTCTTCGACGAGAAGCTGGCACGCATGGCGCCGGAACGGGCCGCCGAGATCATCCTCCGGGCGGCCGAGAAGGGACGCCCCCGCGTCACCGTGGGCATCGACGCCATGGCGATCCACGGCCTGCAGCGCGTCCTGGGCTCCGGCTACCAACGCGTCGTCGCCACGGTCGCGACGCGACTGCTGCCCGACGTGGTGCTGGAGTCACGGCCCACCTCGACGACGGTCGACCAGGCACGGAAGGCGACGCAATGACCGCCCACGTCCACGACGTCGCGATCATCGGGACAGGCTTCGCCGGCATCGGCATGGCCATCCAGTTGCGCGAACGAGGCATCGACGACTTCGTGCTGCTGGAGCGCGGCGACTCGGTCGGCGGCACCTGGCGCGACAACCACTACCCCGGCGCCGCCTGCGACGTGCCGTCGCACCTCTACTCGCTGTCGTTCGAGCCCAAGGCCGACTGGTCCCACGCCTACTCCCCCCAGGACGAGATCCGCGGCTACCTCGAGCAGTGCACGACCCAACACGACCTGCGTCGTGACATGCGCTTCGGCGTCGAGGTCGTCGACGCCACCTGGTCCGACACCGACGCCACCTGGACGCTGACGTCCAGTGACGGCGACACCTGGTCCGCCCGGGCGCTGGTCCTGGGGATCGGCTTCCTGCGCGACCCCGCGATGGCGCGTGTGCCAGGCATCGACGACTTCGCCGGCCCGCAGATGCACTCCGCCACCTGGGACCACGACGTCGACCTGCGGGGCAAGCGGATCGGTGTCATCGGCACCGGCGCCAGCGCGATCCAGTTCGTCCCGGAGATCGCCCCGGCCGCGAAGCACACCACCGTCTTCCAGCGCACCGCCCCGTGGGTCATCCCCAAGATGGACCGTCGCTACTCCCTCGCAGAGAAGGCCGCCTTCCGCCTGGTCCCGGGTCTGCGCGAGGCCAAGCGCGCGTCGATCTACGCGAACATGGAGTCGACGTACTTCCTGTTCTTCAAGAAGCAGCGCGCCCTGACCAAGCTCGGCGAGTCTCTGGTCAAGCGCGTCGTCAAGGCCCAGATGAAGGACCAGGCCAAGATCGACAAGGTCCTGCCCGACATCACGCTCGGCTGCAAGCGGGTCCTGAAGTCCAACGACTGGTACCCGACGCTGGACCGCGCCGATGTCGCCGTGGAGACCACGGGCATCGACCACGTCACCGCGGACGGCCTGGTGCTGGACGACGGACGCAAGGTCGAGCTGGACGTCCTCGTCC
>CBDTZE010000422.1:0-2402 GCA_965364815.1 uncultured Nitriliruptoria bacterium
GTCGTGATCTCGGTCACGGACTCCGGCATCAACCCGTACCACCTCGACTTCTCCGCGGCGGCCTACCCGGACGCCAAGGTCAAGGCGCTGACGAGCAACTTCACGAAGCACCCGAGCACCTACCTCGAGGGCTACCCGGCCAACGCGGCGGAGCTCGCCCTGACCATCAACGGTGGCTACAACGCCGCCGCTGACAGCGCGACCTTCGCCGCGATGCAGTACAAGAAGCTGTACTGGATCCCGGGCACGAAGATCATCGGCGCCTACGTCGCGGACAACAGCAACGGACCGGTCAACTTCCTCGACGAGAACAGCCACGGCACGCGCTCCGCGTCCCTGGCCGCCGGCAACATCTACGGGTTCTGCCCGTCGTGCCTGCTGGCCATCGGCGAGGGCTTTGCCTCGGACGACTACTTCAACGTCCAGTCATGGGTCGACCTGTCATCGAACTCCTGGGGCAACCGGGCCAACGTCGGCTTCACCCCGGTGATCGACACCCCGGCGCAGCCCAAGGCCAGCGCCGAGGGCGGGCAGATCGCCCTGTATGCCGCCGGCAACGGCGCAGGCAACGCGTTCGTCGTCCCGATCCAGACCTACCTGCCTCCGCAGGTCGGTCCGGACTGGCAGGTTCGCGTGGGCGCCGCTCACGCTGACCGTGACCAGGCCGTGCTCGGCGACGGCAACCCCGTCGACGTGACGTCCTTCGGCATGGGGAACATCCCCGCCGCCAACATCGGTGGAGCCACAGCCACGGCGCAGCACTCCGGCACGTCGGCTGCGACGCCGTACACCGCCGGTGCGCTCGGTGAGGTCCTTCGCCAGGCCCGCATCCTCATGGGCGACGCCACCAACGGCTGGTCCAGCGGCAAGGTTGCCGAGGGATCCGGTGTCGGAACCGGCGCCATGGCCGATGGTGTCCTGACGCGCAAGGAGCTTCTCGAAGCCTTCTTCAAGACGGCCAGGCCCAGCACCAACACAAGCCTCTACATCCCCGTGCAGGCGACCGTCCCGGCCACTGCTGACGCGTACCTGTTCGAGGGCTACGGCCTGATCGACAACCGTCACCAGGATGTCGCGCAGCGGTCCTCCTCGCTGACGCTGGACGTCCTCCTGGGTGAGCAGGCCATGCCTGACCGCTCCATCGAGGACGCCTTCTTCCGCGAGTACGACGAGCCGATCCGCGACTTCCTGTGGGGCAACTACAGCGACGATGCGGACCCGGACACCGGCGGCGAAACGCCGATCACGGCCTACGGGCCCTTGGCAGCGGCGGCACTGCCGTCTGCGCTGGACGGCGGCGAGCTGTCCTCCATCCTCGCCTGGATGCAGGAACACATCGGTGACCTGCCGGCGATGAGCACCTCGACCGGGACCGGTGGCGCCCCGGCGGGCACCACCGTCCAGGCGGCGATCCTCACTGCGGGCGCGGAGCCCGTTGCCGATGACTGGCAGCCGGCCGTGGACACCAGCGCCGAGGGCGACTTCTCGTCCTGGACGTTCGACACGCAGCCCGAGGCGGTCGGCCAGTATGACGTTGCTGTGCGAGTTGTGCAGCCCGACGGTGTCGTCCTCGCCGAGGACGGTCCGTTCCAGTTGGTCGTGCAGATTCCGTTCGACCCGTCGTGCCCGGTCTACAACACGCGCATCGCCGACGACCTCGCCGGCGACGCGATCCTGTTCGACACCCAAGGTCTGCCCTCGGAGTTGAACACCGACAGCCTGGACGTTCGTTCGTTGGACGTGAGCACGCTGCCTGGCGGTTCGCTCGCATGGACGATGGTCGTCACCGACCTCGAGGAGACCTTCGACGGTCTCGGTGAGCGCTTCGCAGTCGAGTTCTCCGCTGGCAACGACCTGTTCGAGTTGGTCGCGGCACGCAACCTGCGTGACGACAACGACGGCTTCGGCATCTTCGTGGTCAACGAGCCGTTCCTCGTGACGAAGAACGACACGGTCGACGAGGTGATCTCCGGATCCTTCGACGTCAACGCCGACACGATCACGTGGGTGCTGCCCGCTGGGATCTTCGGCGGCGCCAACGCTGCCGACTTCGCCGCTGGCCAGCGGATCTCGCTGACCGAGGCATCCGGCAACCGTGACAACGGGACGGGATACCACCAGGCCGATGGCATGGACAGCAATGGCTGCGCGTTCTTCGTCGGCCAGGACGTTCGTGTCCCGGCAGTCGCCAGCATCGAGGACGCCAGCGCTTCGGAGGACGGTTCGTCCGTCAGCCTCACGATCAGCCTGGACCGTCCGGCCCTCGACAACGAGACCATCCTGGTCTCGACGACGGACGGCACTGCCACCGCTGGTGAGGACTACGTCGCACTGACCGACCAGGTTGTCACGTTCGCCAACGGCGAGTACCAGGCGACCTTCTCGGTCGACCTGCAGGACGA
>CBDTZE010000423.1:0-2382 GCA_965364815.1 uncultured Nitriliruptoria bacterium
CCGCCGCCGTCGCCATCATCGTCGCCGTCCCGATCGGCATCTGGGCCGGTCGACCCCCTCGTGTCGAGGCGGTCCTCGGGCCCATCCTCGATGCCCTGCAAACCATCCCATCGCTGGTCTACATCATCCCGGCAGTCATCCTCTTCACCGTCGGGATGGTGCCCGGGCTGATCGCCACCGTCCTGTACGCCCTCGTGCCCGGCGTGCGACTCACGGCCCTGGGCATCCGACAGGTGCCACCAGAGAGCATCGAGGCGGCCCGAACCTTCGGTGCCACGCCTCGCCAGGCCATGTACGGCGTCCGCCTCCCCTTGGCTGCGGCGACGATCATGGCCGGCGTCAACCAAGTGATCATGATGGTCCTTGCGATGGTCATCGTGACGGGCCTCGTCGGCGGCGGCGCCCTGGGCTTCGAAACCATCCGTGCCCTGCAGCGTTCGCTGTTCGGCTGGGGCTTCGAGGTCGGTCTGTCCCTCGTACTGATGGCAATGATCCTGGACCGTTTCACCCAGGCTGCCGCCGACCGCCTGCGTCCACCCACCGGACGCTGACAACTGCTTCGGGCTCGCGCGTCCTGCGTGCGCCCATCCCTCCCATCCCCCTCCCAAGAAGAATGGACCGAACGCCATGATCACCAAGCAGTACGACTACGTGATCGTCGGCGGCGGGTCAGCGGGCAGCGCGATCGCCAACCGCCTGTCAGCCGACCCGTCCAAGCAGGTCCTGGTCCTCGAGGCGGGACGCCCCGACTACTGGTTCGACGTCTTCCTGCACATGCCCGCCGCACTCGCGTTCCCGATCGGCAGCCGCTTCTACGACTGGAAGTACGAGTCCGAGCCGGAGCCGTTCATGAACGACCGGAAGGTCTATCACGCACGCGGCAAGGTGCTGGGCGGCTGCTCGTCGATCAACGGCATGATCTTCCAGCGCGGCAACCCGCTGGACTACGAACGGTGGGCTGCGGACCCCGGCATGGAGACCTGGGGCTATGCGAACTGCCTGCCCTACTTCAAGCGCATGGAGACCTGCCTCGCCGGGGAGGACGAGTTCCGCGGCGGCGACGGTCCCCTCGTCCTTGAACGCGGCCCGACCAAGAACCCGCTGTTCCAGGCCTTCTTCGACTCCGCCCAAGAAGCTGGCTACCCGCTGACCGACGATGTCAACGGCTACCAGCAGGAGGGATTCGCACGCTTCGACCGCAACGTGCACCGCGGCCGTCGGCTCAGCGCCTCACGCGCCTATCTGCACCCGGTGAAGAAGCGCAAGAACCTCAAGATCGTCACGCGCGCCCTCGTGGGCAAGGTCCTCTTCGAGGGCAAGAAGGCCACCGGCGTCGAGTACTCCGTACGCGGCAAGACCAAGCAGGTCCATGCCGCCGAGGTGATCCTGTGCGGCGGCGCCTTCAACTCCCCCCAGCTGCTGCAACTGTCGGGCGTCGGCAACGCCGAAGAACTCAAGGCCCTCGGCATCGAGCCCGTGCACAACCTCCCCGGCGTCGGCGAGAACATGCAGGACCACCTCGAGGTCTACATCCAGTACAAGTCCAAGCTGCCTGTCTCCATCCAGCCATGGATGGCGATGTGGAAGCGGCCGCTGGTCGGCCTCATGTGGCTCTTCCGCAAGGGCCCGGGCGCCACGAACCACTTCGAGGGCGGGGGCTTCGTCCGGTCCAACGAGGACGTCGACTACCCGAACCTGATGTTCCACTTCCTGCCGATCGCGATTCGCTACGACGGCTCCG
The DNA here is from genome assembly GCA_965364815.1 of uncultured Nitriliruptoria bacterium. Classification (GTDB taxonomy): domain Bacteria; phylum Actinomycetota; class Nitriliruptoria; order Nitriliruptorales; family Nitriliruptoraceae; genus CBDTZE01. The sequence continues at coordinate 1,742 of CBDTZE010000423.1, forward strand.
CGCCGACCGGTGGCCACGGCTACCAGGTCCACATCGGCCCGATGTACTCCGACGCTCGTGGCTCGGTGAAGATCACCTCGACCGATCCCACCAGCCACCCCGCGCTGCGGTTCAACTACCTCTCCACCGACCAGGACCGACGCGAGTGGGTCGAGTCCGTGCGTGTCGGTCGCCGCATCCTGAACCAGGCCTCGTTCGAGCCCTACAACGGCGGGGAGATCTCCCCCGGGCCCTCCGTGGAGACCGACGAGGAGATCCTCGAGTGGGTTGCCAAGGACGGCGAGACCGCTCTGCACCCCTCCGGGACCTGCAAGATGGGCACCGACGAGATGGCTGTCGTCGATCCCCTCACGTTGAAGGTCCACGGCGTCGAGGGCGTCCGCGTCGTCGACGCCTCGGTGATGCCCTACGTCACGAACGGCAACATCTATGCGCCGGTCATGATGCTCGCCGAGAAGGCCGCCGACCTCATCCTCGGCAAGGCGCCCCTCGCGCCAGAACCAGCCGACTGGTACGTCCACCAGCACTGACCCTCGAACGGATCAGCGGCGGCGCAGGCGTCCCGCGGTCGTGCCGGCCAGGGCGAGGGTCAACAGGCCCGGCAGCAACGCCCCGCCACCCGTGACCGGCGTCGTGGGTCC
>CBDTZE010000424.1:0-2379 GCA_965364815.1 uncultured Nitriliruptoria bacterium
CGACGCGCTGCCCGGTGCGGACGCGGATGCCGTCGAGGTGGTAGATCGTGATGACCATGTCGGGGTGACCGTCCGGCACCAGCTCGACCAGGACGTCCTCGTACTCGTCGTAGAGGCTGTAGGAGGAGACGAGGCGAAGCGTGCCGGTGACCGGGGCCAGGACGTCCTCGCCCGCCGGGAGGACGATGTCCACGGCCGAGGTGGCGCTGCCCTCACGGCCACGGCTGGGCATGACCAGGCCGAAGATGCCCTGGGGGGTCATGGTGAGGTGCTGCTCGCGGGCCTCGTGGAAGCCGACGGCCAGCACGTTGCGGCCGGGAAGGTGCAGGTCAAGGCCGTCGACGGTGGCGAACACGGTGGCGCGGGCTGCGGCTGCTGCGGCCGCGGCCGCCAACTCGTCCTGTCGCGCGGCCTCGATGCGGTCGAGGGCCTGCTGGCGCAGGGCCGTCAGACGGTCGACATCGGCGTGGACGACGGGGTCTGCGAGGGAGGCGAGTGCCGGGGCCTGGGCCAGGGCCGACGCGGCGACCAGGGCGGCGAGCAGGCGGTGGAGTTGGGTCCGGAGGGGGATCGTCGTGCCTCTTTGTGGGTGTCACACCACGCAACGAGACCGGAGGAGGCAGGAAACGCCGCGGGCCTGCCCCTGCGCCGGTTGGCGCAGACCTGCCTGCGCCGAACGGCCGCTTCGCGTGCGCTCAGGCCGGAACGAGCAGTTCCGGGCCGTCGTTGCGGACGTTGTTGACCGCCTCGGTCACCTTCGTCGCCGTGAGCGCGGGTGGGCCGACGTTGGCGATCATCCGGCCCAGCGTGTCGACGTCGGTCGAGGGGTCCAGCCAGGCATCCCAGAGCCGCTGTGGGAGGATGACGGGCATGCGGTGGTGGATCCGTTCGATCTCGCCCTGCGCCTGCGTCGTGACGATGGCCGTGGAGTGCAGCGCCTCGGCGCCCTCTGCTTCGCGCCAGGAGGACCAGATCCCCGCGAAGGCGAGGGGTTCGCGCTCCGGGTGGTGCAGGAACCACGGCTGCTTTCGGGCCCCCTCGGTCTCCGGCTTCTGCCATTCGTAGAAGCCATCCGAGGGCAGCAGGCATCGACGCTTCGCGAACGAATCCTTGAACATCCCGTTGGTCGCGACGGTCTCCGACCTGGCGTTGATCGGGGCGCGCTTGCGGTCCCTGGCGAACCACGGGACAAAGCCCCAGGTCAGGCTCCCGAGGCGCCGCGAGTCCGGGTCCCCGAGGATCGCGTAGACGTCCAGGGACGGGGCGACGTTGAACCTCTGGCCCAGGGACTCGGTGCGGATTTCGGTGACCCCGAATGCCTCGGCGAGTTGCTCGGGCGTGGACACCTGGACGTAGCGGCCACACATCTCAGGTGCACGCAACGGGTTCGGGCCCGTCCATCGGTCCGTGGTCCTGGAGGTACCAGCGCGGCTCGGCGGGGGCGGGGCCCGGGGCGGGGAAGTGGTCCGCCGCGTCCGGCACGAGGTCGAGGTTGAAGGCGTGGCCGACCCCACTCGGATAGCGGACGTCGAGGTCGGGGCGCCGGAAGAATCCGAGGTTGTCGTACAGGCGGTGGGCCCGCGTCATCTGGTCCATCGACGTGATGACCATGCGGCGACACCCCATGGCGCGGGACCGGGCGATCGCGTCCTGCGCCAGGGCCCGGCCGACGCCCCGACCTTCGAACGCCGGGTCCACGGCGAGCATGCGGAAGTTGCAGTCGCCGTCGATGCCGAACCGGTGCTCGAACATCTCGGTGTGTCCCAGGGAAAGTGCCATCGCGCCGGCGATGTCCGGCCCCAGCAGACCGACCAGCAGGAGCGCCTGGGTCTCGGCGCGTCCGTGGGCATCACCCAACTGGGTGCGGTACTCCTCGGAGAACGACGTGATCTGGTCGTACGACCGCAGTGTCAGCGCCCCGATGGCGTCATACTCGTCGGGACGTGCGACGCGGACCCGGACGTGCATGGCGGTCTCCTCTCGAAGGGCTCAGAGCGTACGGCCGATGATCTCGCGCATGATCTCGTCCGAGCCACCGCCGATCGGCCCCAGTCGGGCGTCACGCCAGGCCCGCTGCGCCGCGTACTCCATGAGGTAGCCCGCACCACCGTGGACCTGGACGCACTCGTCGGCGACATTGAACGCCATGCGCTGGGTGAAGAGTTTGGCCATCGCCACCTTGCGCAGCACCTCGGTCGGATCGGCTGCCGGGTCCATGTGCAGACGCAGGGCCTGCTCCGTCAGTGCACGCCCCAGTTCGATGCGTGTGGCCAGGTCGGCGAAGCGGTGGCGCCAGACCTGGAACGATCCCACCGGGCGGCCGAAGACCTCGCGCTGGCGGGCGTAGGACATGGCGTCGGCGAGGTACTCCTCGGCGGC
>CBDTZE010000425.1:0-2370 GCA_965364815.1 uncultured Nitriliruptoria bacterium
TCGGTGACGTCACCTTCACCGCAGCAACCGTGCAGGACGGAGCCGACCAGGCGACGCCCGGCAGCGACTACACGGCTGTCGACGAGGTCGTCACGATCGCGGACGGCACCGCCACGGTGACGATCCAGATCCCGGTCCTGGACGACGAGGAGATGGAGGGCCTGGAGTACGTGCTCCTCGACCTCGGTTCGTTGTCCTCCAACGCCACCTTCGACGGTGGCAGCGACACGCTCCGCGTCGTCAACGCCATCACCGACGAGGCCGACCAGGTCGAGCCGACCGTGACCATCACGGGCAGCACGATCGACGAGCCGGCCGTCGGCGACACCGCTGACCTCACCTGGACCGTCACGGTCGAGGGTGCGGTCCGCCAGGACGTCGTGGTCGACCTCGCGATCACCGGTGGGACGGCGACCGCCGCCGACCACGCCGGTGCGCTGTCGGCTTCGCAGTTGACGTTCGTCGCGCCGGGTACGCAGGTCGTGACCCTGGCCGTCAACGGCGACGACGAGTTCGAGGGTGACGAGACCGTCGAGGTCTCCATCCTCGACGGCACGCCGTCCTACGGCACCGTCACCAGTGAGCGGACCGCGGTCGGCACCATCGTCGACACGACGCCGCAGCCCGCCCCGGCCGCATCCATCACGGATGCACAGGTCGTCGAGGGTGACGGCGGCGAGCAGACGATGATCTTCCACGTCACGCTCGACCGTCCGGCCACCGAAGCTGTCGCGTTGCTGGCCTCCACCCAGGAGGGCTCGGCCACGTCGGCGGACTTCAACGGCCGGACCGATGCGACGATCCTGATCGCCGCCGGTCAACAGACGGCACAGTTCCACGTGGCCGTTCGCTCCGACAAGAAGGTCGAGGCAGACGAGACGTTCACCGTCGCGATGTCGGCCGTCACCGGCGCGACCATCGCGGACGGCAACGCCGTCGGCACCATCCTCGACGACGACGTGCCTTCAGCCAGCATCAGGGGCTTCTCCATCTCGGAGAAGGCCGCTGGCCAGATGGGCCCGGTCGAGGTCGAGGTCACGCTGAAGGAGGCGGCGATGCGCGAGGCGCGTGTCTGGGTCTCGACGGCGGATGGCGGCAAGAAGGCCCCGGCAACGGCCGGTGAGGACTACCTCGCCGTCGGCGAGTGGGTCACCTTCGCGCCCGGCCAGCAGGTCGCCACGTTCTTCGTCACGATCCTCGCGGACGAGGTCGACGAGGGCAAGGAGACCTTCACCATCCGGCTGAGCCAGCCAGAGGGCCTGAAGCTCAAGCAGGGCGTTGCGTTGGTCACCATCACGGACTGACCGGCGCACGCATCGTGACGAGCCCGCGGCCCTGTGCCGCGGGCTCGTCTCGTTAGGATCGCCCACGAACGAGGAGCCCACGTGAAACGCATCGGTCAGGTCGCCATCGCTGGCGTCGTCGTGGTCCTGCTGCTCGTTGCCGCGTTCGGGGCGGGCAAGGTCACGTCGACCTTCGGCCTGTTCGACCCCGGCACGGGTGAGTACACGAACAACTCCGAAGCCGTCATCCAGTCCATTCGAGAACTGGCCACGCTGACGTCGGTCGAGGTCGTCGAGTTCACGACGATCGAGAAGGGCAATGACCGCGGCTGGCTGAACTGGGCCGTCGGGGACCGCGTGTTCATGTTCGCCGTGGCGAAGATCGGCGCCGGCGTCGACCTGCAGAAGATGTCCAGCCAGGACGTCGAGGTCGACTTCGAGACCCGGTCGATCACGATCACGTTGCCGCCGGCAGAGATCACCTACATCGCCCTCGACAGCGAGGCGACACAGGTCTACAACCGTGACACCGGCGTGTTCACCAGCGGCGACCCGCGGTTGGAGGCGGATGCCCGTGCCGCCGCGGAGACGATCCTTCGGGACGCCGCATTGGAGCAGGGGATCCTGCAGACCGCGGAGCTCGAGACGCGTCGCGCCATCCGCAACTTCGTGACGTCGCTGGGCTTCCAGCAGGTCCGTGTCGAGCAGGGCTGAACAGGAGTCGTGGTGAGTGCGATCGGCGCAGTCGGTGCGGTCGGGGCGACGCCCCCGATCTCCCCGGCCCTGCTGACCTTCGCCTCCCCGACACAACTGGACGCCTTGGCCCGGATCGCGGCGACGCCGAACGTGACGGCCCAGCAGTTGGCGATGGCGCTGGGCCTGGACGTCACGCAGTTGGCCGGCCAGGTCGAGGCCCACCTTGCGCAGCTTCGCCGCGTGCTGCTGTCCGCCGGTTTCCGCATCCCCGCCCCGACGGCGGTGGATGCGTCGGGTGCGTCCGTCACGGGTGACGCGACTGGCTCGCCGGGTGGCGTGCTGCCGGGCGCGCCGACCACCGGACCGGAAGGCCTGTCCACCGGCCCCAAGG
>CBDTZE010000426.1:0-2370 GCA_965364815.1 uncultured Nitriliruptoria bacterium
ACCACCCCACCGAGGTCGTCGAGATCGGCCAGGAGGTCACGGTCGAGGTGCTCGACGTCGACATGGAGCGCGAGCGCGTCTCCCTGTCGCTCAAGTCGACGCAGGAAGACCCGTGGGACACGTTCGCTCGTGAGCACGGCGTCAACGACATCGTCGAGGGCGAGGTCACCAAGCTCGTTCCGTTCGGTGCGTTCGTCAAGGTTGCCGACGGCATCGAAGGCCTCATCCACATCTCGGAGTTGGCGGACCGCCACATCGAGGTCCCCGAGGCCGTGGTCAACGTTGGCGACAAGGTCGACGTCAAGGTCATCGACGTGGACACCGTCCGTCGTCGCATCTCGCTGTCGCTGAAGCAGGCGCAGCCTGGTGGCGGCGGCGGTGACGCCGGCAGTGGCGGCGGCCAGTCCGCAGCCCGTTACGACGAGGAGGCCCCCGCGGTCGCCGCGTACTCGTCCGGTGGCGACGACGACACGTCTGGTTCCTCCCTCGCCGGCGCCTTCGCGGCTGCCGGTCTGGTTGCCGGAGGCCCGAGCCCCGAGGAGATTGCGATGGCCGAAGCCGTCCTTCCCGACGAGCGCGAGGCCCTGCCGACCGAGGAGCCCGAAGAGGCTCCCGCAGCTGAGGAGGCCCCCGCGGCCGACGAGGCTGCTGCCGAGGGCGACGACGCCTGACCGCAAGCACTGAAGCGACGGGCCCCGGCATTGCGCCGGGGCCCGTCGCCGTTTGCGGCACCGCCGGTCGGTCGTGGGTCGACGGCTACCTTGGCGAGGCACGCCCCGACCCGGGAGGCCCCGTGCGCGTCATCGCATTGACTGGCGGGATCGGCAGCGGCAAGTCCACCGTTGCGCGCCTCCTGCAGGACGCCGGCGCGATCGTCATCGACGCCGACCAGGTCGCCCGGGAGATCGTCGAGCCGGGGGAGGCTGCCCTCGCGGAGATTGTCGCCCGCTTCGGCGAGGACGTGCTCACCGAGGCCGGCGCCCTCGATCGCGCGGGACTCGCGGCCGTCGTGTTCTCCGACCCGTCGGCACGCCAGGACCTCGAGGCGATCACGCACCCTCGCATCGGCCAGCGCATCGCCACGAAGTTCGCCCGGGTCGCAGAGCAGGAAACTGCCGACGGCCTGGCCAGGGTCGTCGTGCTTGATCACCCGCTCCTGGTCGAGTCCGGCCTCGCCGCCAGCCACGAGACCGTCGTGGTCGTCGAAGCGCCTGAGGAGCTCCGGGTTCGCCGACTCGTCGAGCGAGGCCTCACCGCCGATGACGCACGTGCACGCATGCAGGTCCAGGCGACCGATGAGCAACGGCGTGCCGTGGCGACCCACGTGATCGACAACGGCGGCGATCTCCCGAACCTCGGGGCGGCGGTGGCAGCGCTGCTTGCCACCCTCGGCCTGGTCACCGCCGCAGACGATCATGATGTCGAGGTGCAGCCGTGAAGCGACCCACCCCGCTGGGCCTGCGCCTGCTCGCCGTCCTCGCCGCCGGGTTGCTTCTCCTGGGCCTGGTGCTCGCCAGCAGCCGTGATCGCACGAACGACGCCACCCGGTCCCCGGGCGCGACGATTGGCGCCCCTCCGGGCGACGACTCCTCCACCTCGACCGACCCGGCCACGTCCTCAAGCGACGTGGCCGTCGACGTTGGGCCAGCGGGCGATGCCACGATCCTCGACTCGATCGACCGGGCGGAAGCCGCCGGTGCCCGGGCGGTGCTCGCCGCCGCGCTCGCCGTGGCCGAAGGTGGCTGGCCTGGCCTGCTGGATGCAGCCTGGCAGGAACGGACCGTGGCCCTGGCCCAGGCCGCTGCGCTCCCGGTCTACGTCGGGGAACTGACCTGGAACGGCGACACCGGGCAGGTGCAGGCCGACCTGCTCATCGTCCCCGGCACCTCGTGGACGCCTGGCGGCCCACTCACCCTGCGCTTCCTGCCGGGCGCGACCGTGCTCGATCGGGCCGGGGCGGACGCAACGGTCACAGCGACGGTGGACGGCCAGGCCGTGCCGGCAAGGATCGACCCCGACGATGCCACCGTGACGGTGGATCTCGCAGGCGTCGGCAGCCCGGAGGGCGGGGTCGCACTACGACTGGCGGTCCGCTATCGCGTGCCGGACCTTGGTGACATCGTGGACGACGGCGGGCCTGCGGGCTTCGGCCTCATCGCACGTACGGCCAACGGTGCGATGCTCGGGCACTGGCTGCCGCTGCTCACTTTCGACGCCGGACCGATGGTTGCGTGGGGCGACGTGGGCGCCTTCCCGCCAGCCGTGTTCTCCGTCGAGGTCCACACCGCCGACGAGGTCATCACCGGTGGCGTGGAATCGGGGTGCGCCGTACCTGCGGCCGACTGCACGCTGGCCCGGGGCGTGGCCCTG
>CBDTZE010000427.1:0-2359 GCA_965364815.1 uncultured Nitriliruptoria bacterium
GCACCAGGCGCTGCGACGGGACCGGCAGGCCCAGGTCGCGCAGGAGGTCGTGGGTCTCCTCCTTGTCGGAGGCGATCTCGACCGCGATGTGCCGGGTCTCACTGGTGATCGTCGCCTGGATGCGGCGCTGGTACTTGCCGTGGCCGAACTGGATCAGGCTGTACTTGTTCAGCCGCAGCCACGGGATGTCGCGGTCGCGGGCGGCGTTGACGACAGAGGCGGTCGAGGGGCCGAGGTCGCGGCGCTGGGCGAAGCGGATGAAGTCGTCGCGCTCCTCGTCCCAGTCGAAGTCGGCCTCGGGCTTCTGGTCGCCGTCGAGGCCGGCGGTGGCCTCCACGGGCAGCAGGTCCAGGAGCAGTCGGCGGGCGACGTCCCCGGCCTCGATGCCGACCTCGCGCTGCTGGTACTGGAAGACGAGGTTGTACTCGCCGACCTTGCCGGTGCCGCGGGTCTTGCCGAAGCTGACCTCGGCGCCGGTGACGACCTGCAGTTCGATCGCGACGTGCTCCCAGATGTGGCCCAGCCACGTGCCCTCGCCCTCGGTCAGCCGACGGACGAAACCGCCCGGCTCGCCGTACGAGCAGCCGTGGTTGTGCAGGCCGGGGAGGCGCTCCAACAGGCCCTTGGTGAAGTCCTCACCGAGCTTGCCCGATGGCCATTCCTCCAGCGGACCGAGGTCGACGACGTGCCGGATGACGGGGAACCGGGCGTACTGGTTCGGGCCGACGTAGACGTTGGTGGAGACGACGCGCACTGGCGGTCCTCGGATCGCAGGGGAAGTACCCGCGAAACTAGGACTTTCAGGACAGCGTTGCCGTCCGCGACTCCAAGTCGTACCGGCCGCCGCTCGCCAGGACGTGCAGACGCAGGTCGATCAGGCTCACGGGGTCGCCGCCACGGGCCGCCGCCATGGTCGAGTGGTTGAGCTCGCTGGGGTCCACGATCGTGACCGCGCCACTGCCGACGACCTCAAGGGTCTTGTCGGCGTCGATGAAGACGGCCGTGTCCTCGTCGATGCCCAGCCCGATCAGGAACGGGTTGAAGGACACCGCAGTGAGCAGGCGGCCGAGGCGGTCACGCTGGCGGAAGTGCTGGTCGATCACGACGCGGTTGGTCAGGCCCAGGCCCGGCGCCAACTGCACCTTCTCCGCGTCGGGTGTCGGGCCCGTGTCGCCGCCCGCGATCATGTGCTCCGGCATGATGCCCGCGCCGGCGCTGGTGCCGGCGACGTGCACACCCTCGGCGTTGATCTTCCGGATCTCCCGCGCGACGTCCGTGCCACCGATGATGGTGGACAGGCGAAGCTGGTCGCCGCCCGTGATGAAGACGCCGGTGGAGCGACGAAGCTGCTCGATGTACGACTCACGGTTGCCGTCGGAGCGCTCCCGGATGGGCAGTGAGGTCGCATCGGCGACGCCGAGATCGTCGAAGACCTCGATGTAGCGCGAGCCCGTGTCCTTCATCCGCGACGCCGTCGGGATGATGGTGATGACGGCGTCCTCGCCGCCACAGAGCTCCACGAAGCGCTTGAGGATGACGGGGTGGTCGTGGTCCTCGGCTCCGCCGATCGGGATGACAAATCCGCGTGACGTGCCGGCTTCGGGCTTGGAGGGGCTCACGTGTCGTCTCTCTCGAAGGTGCCGCGGACCGTCGGTCGGCCGTCGCGGACGTGCCAGGTGCCACCGACCATCACGTCGTGGGCGGCGCCTGCCTCGTCGAGCACGACCAGGTCGGCGTCACCCCCGACCTCGACCCTGCCCTTGCGTGGCAGGCCGAACGTGCGAGCGGGGTTGGCGGTGAACAGCGGCAGCGCGTCACCGAGGGCGACACCGACTGCCAGAAGTTCGGAGACTGTACGCAGCAGGTGCGCGGGGCTCCCGGTGTCGAGCGCCACGACGCGACCGTCGTCGTCGAACACGGGCAGCGAGCCGCCCGCGTCGGAGCTGACCGTGAGGCGCTCCCGCGGCAGACCGGCGTTCAGGTACTGCTGGATCGCGTCGGCCGCCGGCGTGGCCGGGTCGTCGTCGTCCACCGGGAAGGCCGTCACGTCAATGGTCACGCCCTGTCGCGCGATCGCGAACGCTTCCTCGAGGAGTTCGGCGCGGCGGTTGACGTGGGTCGGGTGCCAGGTCCGGGCCGGGAGTTCGGACTCCGCCAAGGCACGACGGACCAGGTCCAGGCCACGCTGGCCGTCGCCGACGTGCAGGTGCACGACCCCGGCCTTGCCACCGAGCAGCGCCCCGACGTGGGTGTCCGCACCGAGCTTGAGCAACTCGTCGAGGGTCGGCTGGCTGGATCGGTGGTCGCTGATCGCCACCTCGCCGACGCCAACGATGGCCTCGATCTGGGCGAGGTCGCC
>CBDTZE010000428.1:0-2354 GCA_965364815.1 uncultured Nitriliruptoria bacterium
CGAGGTCGCCTGGGAGGTCGAGGGCTCCGACCCCGTCCTGGGGTCCGCGGACATCGGACCCGCCACGAGCCACGCCGTGCTGCTGCAACCGACCGTGGCCGAAGTGCTGGACCTCGCGACCGGCGCGCTGATGCAGTCGATCGACCTCGACGTGTCGACCGACGACTGGGCCCTGGGTCGAGGCGTCGGCGACACCTTCCTGCTCCCCGACCTGCGACTGGCCGAACTCCGCGCGATCGGGATCGAGGACGGCAACGAGCGCTGGCGCGTGCCGATGGCCGGCTTCCCCAGCTCGGCCTCCCTGGACGCGGTGGTGGTTGCTGGGGACGTCGTCGTGCCGTCAGGGATCGGCAACCTCCAGCGTCTCGACCTGGCGACCGGCGAACAGACGTGGGCGGCAGACATTGCGTCCCGCGACGGTCGGGGCGGGGTCCGCTTCGTCGGCAGCGGCGACCGTCGAGCCACGATGCTGACGGTCACCCCGCCCGGGGCACAGATCCAGGTCGGCTCGGCGTCGCAACCGTGGCTCTCGGGCCTCGACCTCACCACGTCGGCACTCGACTGGCACATCCCGATCGACGCTGGCGACACCGTCCGGGTCGCGTCGAACGATCGCCTCGTCGCCCACCAGGACTCCCTGCGGGGGCCGCAGCCCGTCGTGGTCGTCCGCGACGCGTTGACCGGCAGCGAGCGTGCATCCGTGCCGATCGTCCCGCCGCTGGCCGACATCCAGGTCGTGGGAGACATCGTCGTCATCCTTGACGCGAGGGGCATCCACGGCTGGGCCGACGGTGGCTCACGCGAGGCCTTCACCGTCCCCGGCGGCGCCTACGGCGCACCGATCCTCGTCAATCCGGACCCCGCCCGCCTGATCGTTCCCGATGGCGAGGACCTCGCGATCCTGGACTTCGGCGGGCAACTCGTCGGGCGCATCACCACCGACGACCTCGCTGGCGTCCAGCAGGGGACGGCCTTCCACCTCGCCGACGGGGTCATCGTCACCGCGGAGATGGGGCTGCGTGCCAGCGGCTGGGACCTCGCCGGCAACCAACTCTGGACGCGACTGCTGCAGGCCCCCGCCACGGCGGGGCTCGCAACCGACGGCGAGTTGGTGGTCGCCAACGGCCCCCGTGGGCTGGTCACCATCGACGGACGCAAGGGCGAACGCCTGACCTCGATCGAGCGGATCGACGAGGACGGCTTCCGCGTGCCCGTTCCGGGGTCGGTCGCCTTGGACGAGGGCCGCGTCATCGTGTCCCCGTTCGGTGGTGGCGCCTCCGGGCGCGGCCTGTCGGCCGTCGACGCCACCACGGGCATCGGGGCCTGGGATCGCAACGGCGACAGCCCTCCGGTGTTCGGGACGATCACCCGCACGTCGGGCCTGGTGTGGCTGTCCGTCGGCGACGAGATCCACGGCTACGACACCGCGTTCGGTCGCCGGACCTTCGCCTCCCTCGGCGGCATCCCTCGCGGCCCCTTGGCGGTCACACCCGAGGTCGTCGTCGGAACGCCCGCGACCGCGACCTGCGCCGGCCGCGATTCCTGTCCCACCGCGGTTCGCGCCATCGCGGTCGAGACCCGCGAACAGGCCTGGGTGTCACCGGTCCCGGCCTGTGGCCCGCCATCCATCCGCGACGGCCGGGTCCTGGTCCCGACCACCAGTGGCCCCACCGCACTGGGTGTCACGGACGGGGCGTTCGTCTGGTCCTCGCGGCCCGTCCTGGCGACCGGGCTGGCCAGGCCAGGCTGCAACCCCCTGGCCGTCGACGAGCAGTTCGTCGTGCAGGGCGAGGGTCGCCACCTCACGGCCTGGGATGTCCTCAACGGTGACGGCGTGTGGACGATCGACCTCGGCGACGCGCTGGCAACCGACCCGGTCATCGCGGGAGGCGAGGTCGTGGTCGGCACCGCCGGCGGACAACTGGTCTCCCTCGACATCACCACGGGCGAGGTGCTCTGGCAGTACCGCCTCCCCGCCCCGGCCCTCACCGACCCCGTCGTGGTCGACGACCGCTGGGTCCTGCTCCTGCGCGACGGCCGGGTCGTCGGCCTGCGCTGACCGACCCTCGACGCTGACAGATTTCAGGCGGGGTCAGGGTCGTCGGCGAGGTCGGCCAGGGAACTCAGGTCACCACCGAAGAACGTCATGGCCGCGGCCAGCAAGGTCGCGAGGCCGGCACCCGCGCCGACGGCGACGCCGGCACGGGTGAGGACGATCGGCAGCGCCGACGGGACGATCGCGCTGGTCTCGAACAGCAGGTACAACGGCTCGGGGTACGACTGCCGGCTGGAGGTGCACGGGTCGATCGCGACGGCGGCGGTCATCTGGCGGGTGACGCCTTCGAAATGGCGCT
>CBDTZE010000429.1:0-2353 GCA_965364815.1 uncultured Nitriliruptoria bacterium
TTGACGACCTCTCCGGCCTTGTCAGCCGGGATGCCGAGCGCTTCGATCTTCTTGAGCAGTTCGTCCATGGGTCAGTCCGTTCGGGTGCGGGGTTGGTTCCCGTCGAACCTAGCCCTGCGCGCCGGTCACGGCTCGACCAGTTGGCCCGTCAGTTGTTGGCGGATCCAGAGCCCGGCCAGCGCGGCGGACCCCGCGATGCCGAGCACGGCCGTCGCGGCCGTCCGGCTCCCTGCGCCCCGACCCAGCGCCGTCGCGACGAAGTCACCGGCATCTGCCAGGACGCCGGCCTCGACCCAGTTGCGGGCCCGCGCGGGCTCGTCGAGGGTCGCCAGGAGGCCGATGCCGATGGCGACGTCTCGGGCGCCAAGGCCACGCAGCGCGATCTTCGTCCCGGCGGACTCGGCGACGCCGCCCAGCCAGTCCCGACCCACGATGGCAGGGGCTGCGAACGCCGCGGTTCCGATCGCCACGCGCCCCGCTGCGAGCACGAGCGCTGCGGTTCTTGCTTCCATGTCTTCTCTCGCTGATCGATCGGGTCGGCGACCCTACGTCCCGCGGGGTGTTCGTGGCCGTCCGTCACCTGGCCGTACTGGCTGCATCCGCGTTGCTCGTCGGGGCGTGCTCGGGCCAAGGCGGCGCGGTCGCGGGACGACAGGACGACACCGCGGTGTCCCGGGTGGACGTGACGGGGTGGCAGCCGCCCGTGTCCGAGGCGCAGTTGCCCGATCGCACCGGACTGCAGGAGACACTCGACGAGTTGGCGACCGCTTTCCGGACGGGGGACAGGGCCGGCGTGGCGGTGTTCCTCGACGACCCGGAGTCACCCTTCGGCCGGCGGTGGCAGAACCGCGCCGAGTGGATGCAGGGCCTGCCGATCGCCGGATACTCGCTGGACTTCGACGAGGCATTCGGTGACCTGGCCTCGTCAGCGCTCCAGGCGAAGCGGCCCGGAGTCCAGGTCGTCTACGTGGCCGAGGAGTTGGCCATCGAGGGATTCGATCCCGTGGACAGGCCGGCCCGCGATGACCTGTTCCTCACGGTGGTCCGGACGGCCGACGGTTGGCGAATCATCGGGGACGAGGACGCCGAGTCGCTGGGCTTCGTGTCCGTGGACCACCTGTGGGACCTTGGGCCGGTCACCGTCACGCGTCGGGGAGACGTCGGGGCGATCCACCACCCGGACTTCACGGAGACGTCGCAACTTCTGGACGAGGCGCAGCGGGCGCGGGACATCGCCGCGGCGCGGTGGCCCCTGGCCTTCCCCTCGGCCGTGCCGATCCTGGTGCCCCGCAGCGAGGACGAGTTGGCGGAGTTGTTGCACGTCACCTTCGACCTGTCCAACTTCGTGGCCTTCGCGACGGCCACGCCGATCTCCGAACTCACCACGTACGAACTCACAGGATCCCGGATCGTCGTCAACCCTGACCGGTTCCTCAACCGCACGACGGCCACGCGTGAGTTGATCCTCGTGCACGAGTTCATCCACGTCGCCACGCACGCCGTCGGCGGGATCCACGTGCCGAACTGGCTTGACGAGGGGGTGGCGCAGGGAATCGGTGAGCGCCGCTCCGCGACCGGCACCCGACTCCTGGACGCGCTCGTCCAGGGCGGCTTCGACGGGCTGCCGCCGACCGACTCCGACTTCCGCATCGGTGGCCAGGACCGTGTGTTCCTCAGCTACCAGCAAGCGTGGTCGTTCATCGACTTCCTGGTTCGAGCACACGGCGCTGACGCCGTGGCGGCCTTCTACCGGTCCGTCGGATCGGAGTCGGTTGGAGAGCCGGGCAGTGAGGACTTCCGGATCGACGTCGGGGCGCGTGCCGCGTTCGGGGCGTCGTACGCCGAACTCCAGGCCGCGTGGTCAGCAGACCTCGCCGGTTAGGTCAGCGACCGGACGAAGCCCCACACCGTCATGAAGACCAGCCAGGACAGGCCGGTCACGACCAGCCAGCGCGGCAGTGCGCGGCCCCGCTGCGCGAGGCGGGCCAGCATCTGGTCACGGGCGTGCCCGGGGCGGTGATCGTTCATGGCCACGACGCTACGCGGGGTTACCTTCGCGCCAGAGCCCAGGAGTACGTCGTGATCACCGTCAAGCATGCCGACCAGACCGCCGAGGTCGAGCCCGGAACCAACGCCGTCATGGCGCTCAAGGCGCTCGAGGCCATCCGTGGGGCCATCGTTGCCGCCCGTGTCAACGGCGAGCAGTGGGACCTCGACCGCGAGCTCCCGGCCGACGCGGGTGAGGTCGAGATCGAAGGCATCAACGCCGACACCGACGAGGGCCGCGAGATCCTGCGGCACTCGGTCGCGCACCTCATGGCGCAGGCCGTGACCCAGCTCTACCCGGAGGCGA
>CBDTZE010000430.1:0-2346 GCA_965364815.1 uncultured Nitriliruptoria bacterium
CGACTCGGAGACGACCACCGACGCCATCACGGACGGGGAGATGGACGACATCGCCACGGACGTCGGCGTGACATCCGACGCCTGTCCGGAGGCCGTGAACCCGGAGAACGGGTGCATCTATCTGGGCATCCTGTCCGACCTCACCGAGGGCCCGTTCGCGGCGCTCGGCGTGGAGATCGTTGCCGGCCAGCAGGACTTCTGGGCGCGTGTGAACGCGGACGGCGGCATCGGCGGGTACGACATCGACGTCACCGAGTACGTGCGGGACAACAAGTACAACCCCGAAGAGCACGTCGCGCTGTTCCGTCAGATCGAGCCGAACGTGCTCGCCCTGGCGCAGTCGCTCGGCACGCCTCCGACCCTGGCCGCACTCGACCTCATGCGTGACTCCGACGTCATCGCCGCACCCGCCTCATGGTGGTCCGGTTGGGCGTTCGAGGACATGATCGTCGACTCCGGTTACAGCTACTGCATCGAAGCCATGAACGGCTTGGACTACGCCAACACCGACTGGGTCGAAGGCGGCGTGTCCTCCGTGATGGCCGTCCACTACCCGGGTGACTACGGCGGCGACGCCGCAGCCGGTGTGTCGATCTGGGCCGAGGCCAACGGTGTCGAGTTCGACGCGGAGACCCAGTCCGTCCAGACGCTGCCCAACAGCGTCGCGGGCAACCAGGACGGTCCGGTCGGCGCGATCGTCGGCGCCAACCCGTCGGTCGTCTACCTCGCCACCGGTCCGCTGGAGGCCGCCGAGATCATCGGCAAGGCCGCCGCATCCGGTTACCAGGGTCGCTTCGTCGGCGCCGTGCCGACGTTCAACCCGGCACTGATGCAGAACCCGGACCTGGCCGCGGTGCTGCCGCTGCTGTACCGCCAGGTGGGTCCGTGGGGCCCGTTCGGCACCGACTCGGTCGCACACGACGCGATGGCCGCGGCCGTTGGTGACGACCTGCCCAAGAACGACGGCTACACGTACGGCTGGATCTGGTCCTACCCGATCAAGGCCGCCATCGAAGCCGCGGTCGCTGCAGGTGACCTGACCCGCGCCGGCGTCCGCGCCGTCGTCCCGACCATGACGGTCGACTACGAGGGCGCCCTGCCCGACCGCACGTACGGCGGAGGCGCGACGGCTGTCAAGCAGGCCGTGGTTGCCGCCCCGGACCCGGACGCACCCTTGGGTGTCTCGGTCGTCAAGGAGTTCTTCACCGGCCCGACGGCCGAGGGTTACTCGCTGACCGAGCCCTGCATCTCGCTGGGCTGATCTGCCAGAGCAACATCCCGAAGGGCGGCCCTCGCGGCCGCCCTTCGGCGTTTGGGCGCTCGGGTCCATGCGGGGCGCGCGCAGGAGGCGACCGGTTGCGGACACAGGGCAGAGGTGGACAGTGCCTCGCGAGGGCACGGGTCGTTGGGCAGAGAACAATGAAGAAGACGCTCGCGTTCCGGTCCTGACCGCCGAGCGCGTCGCCGCTGCCCCTCCGGCGCCCACTGCGCCGATGTCCAAGGAGCCCTCACCATGTCGTCCATCCGCCGCAAGATCATCCTCGTCGCAGCCATCGGTGCCCTTGCCGCGCCGGCCGCTGCCTTTGCCGGCCCGCTCGGTGATCTCGCGACCGGTGCGGACCAGTCCCAACGGGAGGTCCGCGACCTCGCCGAATCCACGTCCGGGAACCTGCTGGAGCAGGGACCCGGCAACCTGTTGGCGCCCGGGTCCGGCAACCTTCTCGGTCACGACAACGGCAACCTGTTGGGATCGGACGACGGCGCCGATGGCGATCGCGAGGACTCCCAGGACGGCGGGAACCTGCTGACGGACACGGCCGGCAACCTCCTGGGTGACGAGAACGGCAACCTGCTGGAGGAGGCCGCTGGCAACCTGCTGGGCGGGGAGCACGGCAACCTCCTGGAGGAGGCCGTTGGCAACCTGCTGGGCGAGGAGTACGGCAACCTGCTGGGCGAAGAGGGTGGCAACCTCCTCGACGAGGGGGAGGGTGTCGCCGGCGACACGGGCGACGTCGTCCGTGAGGGCATCCAGACCGCGCTCGCGACGGTGCGTGAGGCCGTCTGGCCCTGAGCCACGACCTCGGGCTTCGGCCCGAAACGAACGAGCGCCGCCCGGGGGGCGGCGTTCGTTGGGTTTTGGTGCGGGTCAGCCCTTGCTGCCCTTGCCGGACGTGCCCTTGTCGGCCTTCTCGTCGTCCTCGTCCTCGTCCTCGTCGACGGACGGCTCAGAGGGCTCGGACGGCTCGGACGGCTCGGAGGGCTCGGACGGTTCAGAGGGCTCGCTGGGCTCCGACGGTTCAGAGGGCTCGCTGGGCTCCGACGGTTCAGAGGGCTCGCTGGGCTCCG
>CBDTZE010000431.1:0-2341 GCA_965364815.1 uncultured Nitriliruptoria bacterium
TGCCCAAGCTTCGCCATCGCCGCGTCCTTGAGACCGCTGATGTAGCCCAGCCCCGTCCTGGCGGCGACCTCGGCCGGGGACTTGCCGTCGACGTAGGCGGTGGTCCCTTCGCCGGCCGCCCCGATCAGTCCGGTGCCCAGCATCCCGACCGGTCCTCCCCCGGCGGCAAGGGCAGAGCGTGCCGCTGCCTCGACAGCACGCGCGACCAACTCCGCAGCCCGAGCGTGGGCCGCGTCCTGGAGCGCGTCGAGGGCCGCGAGTTGCGACGCGTCCATCCGGGACTCGATGTCGCCGCGATAGAGGTCGTGCAGTGCCTCGACGTTCCCGTCCTCGACGTACTGGTCGATCATGGCCGACTGGATCCCGCCGAGCTGCTGACCCTCCTGCATCCGCCGAGCACCGTCGATGATGCGTTGGCGGTCCTGCTCCTGGAGCTGCTCGATCGTCTCGATCCGGGCCCGGTCAGCGCGGATGTCTGCCAGCAGCGCCTGGTCCTTGACGCCCTGGCTCTGGCGCCGCCGGCCGCGTTCGAGTTGGTCGAGGCGCGAGGCCTCCTGGGGCGAGACGTCCACGAACTGTTCTCGCCGTGGATCCCAGGTTCGCACGGTCTGTCGCGCTGGCGCGGCGCCCGGCGGCGCCATCGTCGGCCGGGGCGGAATCACCGGTGCGGCCGGTGCGGATCCACGGCCCTCGAACAGGTCCGGCCCAGCCGCTCCGGCGGTCGCAGCACCTGCAGCACCGCTGACGGCAGCCGCGGTGGCCGCCATCGCCGCGAGGGCCGCAGCGATCGCCGCGGTGGCGGCGTCCTGCGGGTCGAGGTTCTCCAGGGCCGCCTCCCAGTTCTCGCCGGCGAGGATCGCGTTGAGCCCGTCGTCGATCGCGGTGATGGCCTCGTCGGTCAGTTCGCCGTCCTCGTCCGTCGTGTCGGCGAAGGTGCGCTCCGGCGTGGGTTCCGGGTCGGGGTCGTCCTGGGCCGTGGGGGCGTCGGGAGCCGGGAGGGCCACGGGCGGCGGGGCCTGCCGCTCACCCTCGACGAGCTGGAGGGTGCGAGACACCGAGCCAGTCAGCTCGTTCTCGGCAATCACGGGGTACGCGCCGGGTGCCAGCCCGAGCACCATGTCACGGGGCGCCAGGATCTCCCCGAGGACTCCCGGGAACGCGGCGAGGACCGCGGTGGAGAACTCGTCGTCCTCGTGCCCCGGCCCCGGGTCCATGCGAGCTTCGGTGCCGTTGCGGGCGATGGTGGTCTGCAGTCGCGCGACGACCCCCCGCCCCGGATCCTGTTCCAGGCGTCCCTCGATCGTCCCGATCACCTTGCCGGCGAGGGTGATGACGTCGAAGTGGTCGACGTGGTCGTCACCGCAGCCGGAGCACGTGTCCGGCCCCTCGAGGACGACGTCCAGGTCCGCGTCGACCTGCCCGGTGACGGTGCCGTCCGGCGCGACCGTGAACGTCAGGGTGTTCACCAAGTCCCGCCGAAGAACCCTCGCCTCCTCGTCGAACAGCAGGACCGACGGGAAGTCGAACGTGCCGTTCCAGACGGTCTCCCCGAAGCCGAACGCCGGATCGTCCTGCGCGGTCGCGGGCGCAGCGGTCGACCCGCTCAGCAGCGCGGCGGCCACCACGAGGCTCGGCAACAACAGCCCCAGCGGGAGCAGTGCCGCCACGACCTGGCCGGCGGCGACCTGCGCCACGGCCTTGCGAGCACGGCGCACGGGCATGGCGCGGCCCAGCAGGAAGCCGATCGCCGAGGCGATGCCCAGCACGGACAGCCCCTGGCCAAGGCGCAGCACGCCGCTGCGAACCGTCGCCGCTGCGGCCTGCGTGATCAGCACGCCGATCCCCCACGTGATCAGCGCAGAACGACCGTGGCGAGCCAGCGCCCTCCCCTGATCGATCCGAACGTCCAGGCTCAGACCTCGCCGCAGCCCGACAACCAGCCCGATCACGGCGGCAACGCCGATGACCTCGACCCGGGTGACGACGTCGGTCAGGAACGCGAAGGCCGCGATCGCGACGGCGGAGAACGCCAGCGACAGCAGGTCACGCTTGAGGCGAAGTGGCCGTTCCTTGCGAAGCCCGAAGAACGCCACGACGAGCATCAGGGCCGTGAAGGCCAGGCTGCCCAAGGACAGGAGTCGCGCCAGTTCCGGATCCATGCCGTGTTTCCCCAGCCGACGACGTTTTCCAGACTATGGAAGAGGCCGAGGAAGGGAAAGGGCCGATCAGTCGTCCTCGACGTGCGGCGGCGGCCAGTCGGCACCCCAGAGCCTCGCCACGTCACCAGCCTCGGAGAGCGACACCCGACGCAGGTCCTCGGCCTTGCCGTTGCCCTTCTTGC
>CBDTZE010000432.1:0-2315 GCA_965364815.1 uncultured Nitriliruptoria bacterium
TGAAGGCCACGGCAACGCCGAGCACGAGGCCACCGACCACGGCGCCGACCATCGAGGTCACGCCGCCCAGCACGGCTGCGACGAGCGCCGGGATGAGGAAGGTCGTCGTCATGAGTCCGGGCGAGAGGTTCGTGAACACCCCCGCACCGAGGATGCCGCCCATCGCGGCGAGCGCGCCGGCCATGCCCCACGCCAGCGTCGACATCCCGCGGACGCTGACGCCCTGGATCTCGGCGGCGAACGGGTCCTGGGCGGTCGCCAGCAGCGCGATGCCGCGCGGCGTCCGGAAGAAGAGGGCCAAGGCGATCGCTGCGGCCGCGAGGACGAAGATCACCACGAACGTGTGCCAGGGGATGATCAGGCCACCGACGGACAGGTCGCCGACGCAGGCGCCATCAGCCACCTCGACCCCTGCGCGCGGCTTGGCGAGACAGAGTGGGCCGATGTCGATGCCGCGTGGGGCGCCGTCGATGAATCGCGGGAACGGGCGGCCCTTGGCGTCGAAGACGACCAATTCGATCGCCGTCAGGAGCACCATGACCCCGGCCGTGGCGACAAGCGACGTGACCGGCGAGGCCTGCGCGAGGCGCTGGACCACCAGGACGTTGATCAGGATCGCCAGCACGGCACCCACGATGAGGGCCACCACCGTCGCTCCCAGCATCGCCAGGAGGCTGTCGTCGGTGGCGTCAGCCGTGTCGGAGATCTTGAAGCCGACGAGGATCAGCCAGACGGTCCAGGCACCCATGGTCCCGAGTTCGCCTTGGGCGAAGTTCATGACCTTGGTGGCCTTGTAGACCAACGCGATGCCGAGGGCGACCAGTGCGTACACCGAGCCCAACTGCAACCCGTTGACGATGGCCGACACCAACTTCACGTCGAAGACGACGCTGAAGATCACGAAGACCAGCGCCACCCCTCCGGTGATCACTGCACCGCGATACTGCTCCATGCCCGGCTCCCACGATCGGTCACGACTGCCCTACAGGGCGTCATCCTCGCATTTCGACCATCAACGAGCGCGCATTCGCGCTGCGATGGCCGCGCCCCGTGCCGTCACGTCGACCACACGGGGATGACGCAGCGGCTCAGAACGCCGAGGCGAAGCTAGCCAACGTCTTGTACTCACCGGACGCACAGTCAGCCTCGAGCATGTGCACCCCGGTCCCGCCGAAGTGGTTCGCGGCGGTGTAGCGGACATCCGGGAAGACGCCGGTCTTGACCGACAACGTCTCCGCCAACCCGCGGAAGTCCTCCCGCGTCAGGTCGTTGCCGAACGTGTTGCCGTACGCCTTGAACATCTCGTGTGCGCTCTTGTTGATCCCCCACAACGCCAAGGCGATGTCGTCGGCCGGGCGCTTCGCCGTCTGGCTGGCCTTGAAGAACTCGGGGATGTTCTTGCGTGCGTAGTCCAGGCCCGGGAAGGGCGACAGGAACTGGCCCTTGTCGACGTCATCGCAACCGGAGTTCAGGACCGCGTTCAGGCCCTTGGAGATGCCCACACCGACGTACTGCGGCTTGTAGCCGTTCTCCGAGCCCTTCTGGGCGAAGCGGATGTAGTCGACCGGCGAGGACAAGAAGAACAGGACCTCGACGCCGTTGGACTGCATGTCGTTGACGTATGACGAGTACCAGGAGGTGTCACCCTTGGGGTGGCTGAGCGTCTTGTAGTAGTTCAGGCCGTGCTTCTTGACCGCCGCTTCCCATGCCGCCTTGGCGTCGTCGAAGTTCGGCGTGTCGGTGATGATGCCGGCGACCTTCTTGCCCGCGTGCTGCTTCTTGACCCACTGGGCCAGGAGTTCCGCCTGCTGGGCGTAGCTCATCGACGAGGCGAAGTACCACGGGTTGTCCCGCAGGCCGTTCTCCGTCACACCAGCCGAGAAGTAGGGCCACTTGGCAACCGCAGCGAACTGGCCACAGGCCTGGATCTGGTCCGTACCGCCGCCGCCGATGCCCAGGAAGGTCTCCGCCTCCATCTCGCGGCAGACCTGGCGGGCGCTGGTCGGGTCGTACTTGTCGTCACGGAAGATGACCTCGACCTCCTTGCGACCAAGGACATCCCCACCCTGCTGGTTGATGACGTAGTCCCAGTAGGTCGGGCCGGCCTGCTGGAAGGACGTTGACGGCAGAGGGGCAGCGCCCGTCACGGGCGCGTGGATGCCGAGGACGATCTTGGTCGCCGTGGCCCCCGTGCGGTCCGAACCCTTCGGGGTCGCCTTGGCGCCGCCGCCGGTCGAACCACCCGACGAGCCGCCGGTCGAACCACCCGACGTGCCGCCGGTCGAACCACCCGTTGAACCGCCGGAGGTGCCGCC
>CBDTZE010000433.1:0-2306 GCA_965364815.1 uncultured Nitriliruptoria bacterium
GCGATCGCGATCGCGTTCGCCAGGACGCCGATGCTCCTGGCGAACATCGGCCGTGACCTGCAGGAACTGTCCTCGGGGCGGTTCACCCTGGGGCTGGGCTCACAGGTCCGGCCGCACATCCAGAAGCGGTACTCGATGCCGTGGTCTCGGCCCGCCGCGCGGATGCACGAACTGGTCCGGGCGCTGCACGCCATCTGGGACGCCTGGGAGGACGGGGCGCCGCTGGACTTCGACGGCGAGTTCTATCGCCACACCCTCATGACGCCCCCGTTCGACCCGGGCCCCTCCGGCTTCGGTCGCCCGGCCGTGCACGTCGCCGGGGTCGGCCCAGCCATGACCCGGGTCGCTGCGGAGGTCGGTGACGGGATCATCGTCCATCCGTTCGCGACGGCCCGGTCCCTGCGTGAGCTCACCCTCCCGGCGATCGAGGAGGGCCTGGCCGCTTCGGGGCGTTCGCGTGACGACTTCGAGGTCATCGTCGTCAACCTCGTCGTCACCGGCTCGACCGGCCCGGACCTCGACGAGGCGATCGCCGTCGCCCGGCGGCAGCTGGCGTTCTATGCCTCGACCCCGGCCTATGCCCGGGTGCTGGAGGTCCACGGCTGGGACGGCGTGCACGCGCAACTCAACGCGATGTCGAAGGCGGGGCGCTGGGACGACATGGCCGCCCTGGTCTCCGACGAGATGCTGGAGTCCATCGCCGTGGTCGGCCGTCCCGACCAGATCGCGGCCCAGGTTCGGGACAAGGTCGAGGGAGTCGCCGACACCGTCAGCCTGGAGAACACGCGGCGCCCACCCGCCGACCACTTCACGTCGATCGTTGCTGATCTGGCACCCTCTTCCTGATCCCCCTGTCGGAGCCCTCCTTTGCGTCGCTACTTGTCCCTCGCGTTCGTCCTGTTCCTCTTCGCGGGGCTGGCTCCGTCCGCCCTCGCCCAGGCAGGGCCGGTGGAGACCGAGGGCTACCTCGAGCTCTCCGACGGCACGCTCCTGCGCTGGACGAAGATCCTGCCGCCGGGGGAGGGGCCGTTCCCCACCGTCATGCAGTACTCGGGCTACAACAACGGCAACAACCCGCGCGACGGCAACTTCGGCAACAACGTCGACCAGATCGTTGCCGAGGGCATCGCCGTCATCGGCGTCAACATGCGTGGCAGCGGCTGCAGCGGTGGCCAGTACACCCCCTTCGGCGAGGACTGGGCGCTTGACGGCGTCGAGGTCATCGACTGGGTCGCGGACCAGGAGTGGAGCAACGGCCGCGTCGGCATGGCGGGTGTCAGCTACCCGGCCATCGCCTCGCTGATCACGGCCGTGCAACAGCCCGAACACCTCGTCGCGATCAACGCGACGGTGCCGGTCACGGACCTCTACCGGGACGTCGCCTATCCCGGCGGGGCGTTCAACCAGACCTTCGCGTACGGCTGGAGCGTGATCCAGAAGTACGGCACCTTCTTCGGCCTGCAAGAGATCGCCGAAGGCGACCCGCAGTGCGCGGCGAACTACCCGGGGCAGAACGACCCCGAGGACCTGACCGGCGTGCGGGCCAAGACCGCCCCGTTCGAGGACTCGCTGGATCGCTACACCGAGTTCCTCCAGCCCGAGGACCTGGCCCTCATCGAGGTTCCCGCGCTGGTGTTCAGCGCCTGGCAGGACGAACAGCTCGGGGCGCGGGCCATGTACGGCTACGAGTACCTCGACCCGGAGCAGTCCTGGATCGTCGGCGCCAACGCCGACCACGTCGAGTTCGCCCGGACCGAGTGGTACCGCGACCTCGTGACCGCGTTCTTCGTGCACCACCTGCGTGACGGCAAGGACCCGGCCGACTTCGACCGGCCCCTGCTGCAGCTCGCCCACGAGGTCCAGAAGGACCACACGTTCGGGGCGGTCTCTGGGTACGACACCTTCCCGGCTCCGACCATCACCTCAACCCTGTTTGCCCAGCCCGACGGGACGCTCGGACTGGATCCTGCAACCGATGACGGGTCGCTGAGCTACCAGTACCCCTTGGCCGCCCCGAACTTCTTCGTCGGCATCGACACGAACATCGGGTTCAACCCCTCGGTCTACGACGACACCTACAAGGTCCCCGTCCCGGCCGAGGGTTCGGTCATGCTCACGACCCCGGTCCTGGGTGAGGACGTCCAGTGGAACGGCCCGGCCAGCCTCGACGTCTGGCTGTCCTCGACCGCGACCGATGTCGACGTCCAGGTCTCCGTCGTCGAGGTGCGCCCCGACGGCCAGGAGCTCTACGTCAACCGTGGCTGGCTGCGTGCCTCGCACCGCAAGCTCGACCCGGCCAAGTCCAC
>CBDTZE010000434.1:0-2297 GCA_965364815.1 uncultured Nitriliruptoria bacterium
GGTCGGCGTGCTGCCGATCGACCCGTCGACCGTGGTCCAGAAGGGACGCCTGCAGCCGGGCAAGATGTTCCTCGTCGACACCGCCCAGGGGCGCATCGTCGACGACGAAGAGGTCAAGCGCGAACTGGCCGAGGCCGAGCCCTACGGCGAGTGGCTCCACGACGGCCTGCTGCACCTCGACGACCTGCCGGCCCGGTCCGTCCTGTCGCCACAGCACGCGTCCATCCTGCGCCACCAGCGGTCCTTCGGTTGGACCACCGAGGAGCTCAAGCTCATCATCGGGCCGATGGCCCGCACCGGCGCGGAGCCGATCGGCTCCATGGGCACCGACACGCCGGTCGCGGCCCTGAGCCAGCGGCCACGGCTGCTGTTCGACTACTTCAAGCAGCTCTTCGCGCAGGTCACCAACCCGCCGTTGGACGCCATCCGTGAGGAACAGATCACCTCGATGGCCGGGACGATCGGCCCGGAGGCGAACCTGCTGCAGCCCGGTCCGCACTCCTGCCGCCAGATCGTCCTGCCTCGCCCGATCCTCTCCAACGAGGAACTCGCGAAGGTCCTGTACGTCAACGAGGACGGCGACCAGCCCGGCTTCGCGACGTTCGCCGTCGACGGCCTCTACCCCGTCGCCGAGGGCGGCGCGGGCATGGGTCGTGCGCTCGAAGAGGTCCGCGCCAAGGTGTCGGCCGCCATCGACGACGGCGCGAAGATCATCGTGCTGTCCGACCGGCACTCCAACGCCGAGCTGGCGCCGATCCCCTCGCTGCTGCTGACCGCCGCCGTGCACCACCACCTCATCCGGACCAAGGACCGCACCAAGGTCGGCCTGGTCGTCGAGTGTGGTGACGCCCGCGAGGTCCACCACATGGCCGCACTGATCGGGTACGGCGCCGCAGCCATCAACCCGTACCTGGCGTTCGAGTCGATCAACGACATGATCCGCGAGGGTTTCATCCAGGGCGTTCCCCAGATGAAGGCCGAGCGCAACTACATCAAGGCCTGCACCAAGTCGGTCCTGAAGATCATGTCCAAGATGGGCATCTCGACGGTCGCGTCCTACACCGGCGCGCAGATCTTCGAGTGCATCGGGCTGTCCAAGGACGTCATCGAGGAGTACTTCACCGGGACCGTCTCCAAGCTCGGAGGCATCGGCCTCGACCAGATCGCCGAGGAGGTTCGCCTCCGCCACGAGTTCGCGTACCTGGACCGTCCGACCGAGATCGCCCACCGCGACCTGTGGGCCGGCGGCGAGTACCAGTGGCGTCGCGAGGGCGAGCACCACCTGTTCAACCCGCAGACGGTCTTCAAGCTCCAGCACGCCACGCGGACCGGGCGCTACGAGGTCTTCAAGGAGTACACCCAGCTGATCGACGACCAGTCGAAGAACCTCGCCACGCTGCGCGGTCTGCTGGAGTTCAACGACAGCCGCCCCGCGGTTCCGATCGACGAGGTCGAACCGATCAGCGAGATCGTCAAGCGGTTCTCCACCGGCGCGATGTCCTACGGCTCCATCTCCGCCGAGGCCCACCAGACCCTCGCCATCGCGATGAACCGGTTGGGCGCGAAGTCCAACACCGGTGAGGGCGGCGAGGACCCGGACCGCTTCGAACCCGACGAGAACGGCGACCTGCGTCGCTCCGCGATCAAGCAGGTCGCGTCCGGACGCTTCGGCGTCACGTCGCACTACCTGACCAACGCGGACGACATCCAGATCAAGATGGCCCAGGGCGCCAAGCCCGGTGAGGGCGGTCAGCTGCCGGGCCAGAAGGTCTGGCCGTGGATCGCCAAGACCCGGTACTCGACCCCCGGTGTCGGCCTCATCTCGCCGCCGCCGCACCACGACATCTACTCCATCGAGGATCTCAAGCAGCTGATCCACGACCTCAAGAACGCGAACCCCGCCGCACGCATCCACGTGAAGCTGGTCGCGGAGACGGGCGTCGGAACCGTGGCAACGGGCGTGTCGAAGGCCAAGGCCGACGTCGTGCTGATCTCCGGTCACGACGGCGGCACGGGCGCCTCCCCGTTGAACTCGCTCAAGCACGCCGGTGGTCCCTGGGAGCTCGGCCTGGCCGAGACCCAGCAGACATTGATCGCGAACGGCCTGCGTGACCGCATCGTCGTCCAGGTCGACGGCCAGCTCAAGACCGGCCGTGACGTGATGATCGCCGCGCTGTTGGGCGGCGAGGAATTCGGCTTCGCGACCGCCCCGCTGGTCGTGTCCGGCTGCATCATGATGCGCGTCTGCCACCTCGACACCTGCCCGGTCGGCGTCGCGACGCAGAACCCCGAGCTCC
>CBDTZE010000435.1:0-2287 GCA_965364815.1 uncultured Nitriliruptoria bacterium
GGTGGCTTCTACTTCCGCACCGCCCCGACCGACGCGCTGCAGGGGCCGGTCCTCGCTGAGGCCGTCCTGGGCGACGGTCACCAGAGCGTCGTCGTGCTGACCCGCTCGGACGACTACGGCCAGGGCCTGCTGCTGGCGACCAAGGCGGCGTTGGAAGACCAGGGCGCGGAGGTCACGACGATCTCCTACGACCAGAACGCCGCCACGTTCACGGCCGAGGTCGAGCAGGCGTCCAATGCCGCCCCGGACGCGGTCGTCCTCATCTCCTTCAACGAGGGCGCGCAGATCCTCAAGGAGATGATCGAGGCCGGGATCGGTCCCGTGGACCTCGCCGTCTATGGCGCTGACGGCCTGCGCAGCAACACCCTCTGGGAGGACGTCGACCCGGACAACCCGGCCGTCCTCGACGGCATGAAGGGCACCGCCCCGGACCCGGGCGCCGATGCCACCTTCCTCGCGGAGTTGCAGTCCTTCGCCCCGGACCTCGAAGAGACGATCTTCGCCGCCCAGGCCTTCGACTGCGCCACCCTGCTGATGCTCGCCGCCGTGGCGGCCGACACCGACGCCGGTGCCGACGTCAGCGCCGCCATGATCGACGTCTCTGCGGGCGGCACCGCCTGCCGCAGCTTCGCCGAGTGCGCGGAACTCCTCGCCGCCGGTGAGGACATCAACTACGAAGGCGTTTCTGGCTCCGTCGACCTCGTCGATGCAGGCGAGCCAGGAACCGGCACCTACGAGATCTGGCAGATCGGCGCGGACGGCAACGTCAGCACGGTCCGCACCGAAGAATCTTCGCTGAGCTGAACGTTCAGCGGGGCGCGGGCAGCAAGTGCGCCCGCACCGCACGCCAAGCACCCCCCAAGGGAGACTTTCCCCCAACTGGTCTGCTTGGCTGATGAAAGTCCACGAGTGCCCCGCACTTCGTTGGAACCACACCCCATAGGGAGATATTGATGCTTCGACGTTCGATGTTGCGCAAGAGCGCAGCCATCACCGTCCTCGCGCTGGGCCTCGCGGCCTGCGGCGGCGACGACGACACGACCACCGACCCCGGAACCGACGCCACTGACGTCCAGACCGACGGCGAGACCGACGAGCCCATCGCAGGGATGCATGAGTCCGACGGCACGCTGTCGATCGGCTACATCCTTCCTGAGACCGGCCAGCTGGCGTTCCTCGGACCCCCGCAGATCAAGGGTGTCGAGTACGCGCTGAGCCTGATCAACGAGGCCGGCGGCGTCCTGGGCAACCCGGTCACCCTCGCCTCGGGCGATGAGGCCGGCGACGCAGCAATCGCGTCGCAGTCCGCCACCCGTCTGCTCGGTGAGGGCGTTGACGCCATCATCGGTGCTGCCGCTTCCGGCATGTCCCTGTCGTTCATCGACCAGGTGACCGGTGCAGGCGTCGTGCAGTGCTCGGCGTCCAACACCTCGCCGACCTTCACCAACTACGACGACGGTGGCTACTACTTCCGTGCCGCCCCGACCGACGCCCTCCAGGGCCCGGTCCTCGCTGAGGCAATCCTCGGCGACGGTCACGAGAACGTCGTCATCCTCGCTCGTTCCGACGACTACGGCCAGGGCCTCCTCAAGGCGACCCAGGACGCACTCGAGGCACAGGGCGCGACCGTCACCGCGATCTCGTACGACCAGGAGGCTTCGACCTTCTCCGCCGAGGTTGGCCAGGCAACTGGTGCATCCCCCGACGCGGTCGTCCTGATCTCGTTCGCTGAGGGCGCGCAGATCCTCAAGGAAATGATCGAAGCTGGCGCCGGTCCCGACGCCCTTGCGGTCTACGGCGCCGACGGCCTCCGCAGCAACACGCTGTGGGAAGACGTTGACCCGACCAACGCCGCTGTGCTCGAGGGCATGCGCGGTACGGCCCCGGCCGCTGCAACGTCCGAGGACTTCCTCGCCGACCTGCAGGCCTTCGCACCGGAGCTCACCGACCTGCTGTTCGCCGGTGAGGCCTTCGACTGCGCCACCGTCATCGCCCTCGCCGCGGAGTCCGCGGGCACCGAGGCTGGCGAGGCTTTCCGCCAGGCCATGATCGACGTCACCCGTGACGGCGAGAAGTGCGACTCCTTCGTCAGCTGCAAGGAGCTCCTCGACGCCGGTACGGACATCGACTACGACGGCAAGTCCGGTGCGCTGGACTTCGTCGACGCAGGCGAGCCGTCGGTTGGTCGTTACGAGGTCTGGGAGATCGGCAACGACGGTCAGCTCACCTCGGTCGAGTTCGTTGAGTCCAAGCTCAGCTGAACCTGACACCCCGTAGTACGGAACGG
>CBDTZE010000436.1:0-2272 GCA_965364815.1 uncultured Nitriliruptoria bacterium
CGGGCATGGCATGCAGCGTCGAAGTCCGACGCCCGGAACATGACCAAGTACTACACGAACTTGGTCAGCAACGGCGTCTACGCCACGACGGTGGCGGAACTCAAGGCGGAGGGCTTCGATCCCACCGCGGACGTCCAGCACGGCCTCTGCGCCGCGCAGGAGTTCGGCTTCGCGGTCGCGACGAGGCACGCGGCTGCGGACGAGATCTGGATCATCGACTACCAGGGCCGCTTCCAGGAGTCGGGGGCGGCCACGATTGAGGACGCCCTGAACGGCCTCGCCGAGTGCGCAGCCGGGGGCAACGCTCCAGACGTCGACTGAGCGACACTGCCGGGACCGAGGCCTTCCATCGGGTGCCTAGGCTGGCGTCCGATCGGGAGGCGTGGCGTTGAGTGAAGTTGTTGACGTGCCTGAGGGCGTCGATGCCGAAGGTGTGACGGCGTGGCTCGGGGACCGGGTTGCGCTGCGCGCCCCATTGTCCTTCACGCCGATCCAGGGCGGCCGCTCGAACCTGACGTACCTCGTCGAGGACGCGGACGGTGGTCGCTGGGTACTGCGGCGACCGCCGTTGCACGGTGTCCTGCAGTCGGCGCACGACATGGGGCGCGAGCACCGCATCGTCGCCGCGCTGGCCGGTTCGACCGTGCCGGTCCCACCGGTCGTCGGATTGGAGCCGACAGGTGAGGTCATCGGCGCCCCGTTCTACGTCATGGACTTCGTGGACGGCCCGATCGCCCGGGACCGGGTCAGTGCCGAGGCCCTGGCACCCGAGGCCCGCGCTCGCGCTGGTGACTCGCTGGTTGACACGATGGCCGCCTTGCATCAGATCGACCCGGCGTCCGTGGGCCTTGACGACCTCGGTCGTCACGACGGCTACGTGGAACGGCAGCTGCGCCGCTGGATGGGTCAGTACGACAAAGGGCGCGCCCGCGACATCCCCCTGCTGGTCGACGTTCACGACCGCCTCGTGGCGGATGTCCCCGAAGCCCAGGCCGTCGCGATCGTGCACGGCGACTACCGGCTCGACAACGTGATTCTGTCCCCAGAGGGGGACGTTCGTGCCGTCCTTGACTGGGAACTGTGCACCTTGGGCGACCCGTTGGCAGATGTCGGCCTGCTGCAGGTCTACTGGGCGGACCTGCGCATCCCCCTGATCGACCCGCCCAACCTCGTCGACGGCTTCCCGGACCGGGAAGCTCTCGTGGCCCGCTATGCCAGCCAGTCCTCCCTCGACTTGTCGCAACTCGACTACTACGTGGCCTTCGGCTACTGGAAGCTCGCGTTGGTGCTCGAGGGGGTCTACAGCCGGTTCCTCGCGGGTGGGTACGGGCCGGATGCCGCGCCCATGTTCGAACCCATCGGGGACATCGTGTACGACCTGGCCGACCGCGCCGACCAAGCCGCCCGAAAGGCGGGTCGATGACGCAGCCAACTGGTCGCAAAGCCCTGCTGGTCGACTACGGCGGCGTGCTGACGCACGACCTCGGGTCGGTCCTGAAGGCGGCGGACAGTCGCTCCGGGCTTCCTGCCGGGACGATCAGTCGCGTCATCATCGATGCCTACCGTGAGCCCGAGGGGCAGAGTTTCGTCCACCGCTTCGAGCGCGGCGAGCTCGACCGTGATGGTTTCCGTCGCGAGCTGCAGGGTGACCTGATGGCCAACGGCTTCGTGCTCGCGGACACCGACATCCTCGAGGACGTCCTGTTCGGGCTGCGCCCCGACGCCGAGTCGGGCATGTGGGCCCTGGTCCGGGCGGCACGGTCGCACGGGGTTGCGACCGGGCTTCTCTCGAACTCCTGGGGGACCGGCGGCTACCCGTTGGAACTGCTGCGTGAGTGCTTCGACGACCTGGTGATCTCGGGCGAGGTCGGCCTGCGCAAGCCCGACCCGGCGATCTTCCACCTGGCGTGCGAGCGCCTCGAGGTTGCGCCCGCTGACGCGATCTTCGTCGACGACTTCGAGGTCAACATCACGGCGGCCCGTGCCCTGGGGATGACGGCCGTGCTGCACGCGGGCAACGTCGAGGACACCGCAGGTCAACTCGAGGACTTCCTGGGCGTCGCGCTGCGATGACCTCGGATCACGACCCGCACGCGTTCGCCGAGGCCGTCCGTGCCGTGATCGGCGCCATTCCCAAGGGCCAGGTCATGGCCTACGGGGAAGTGGCTGAGGCGGCCGGGCATCCCGGCGCTGCCCGTGCCGTCGGGACGCTGCTGCGCAACGAGGGCGGCGACCTGCCGTGGTGGCGTGTCGTGCGGGCGGATGGCTCGCT
>CBDTZE010000437.1:0-2271 GCA_965364815.1 uncultured Nitriliruptoria bacterium
GGTTCTTGTCCCATCCGGTCGAGGTCGCGTAGTCCCGCACGAACTGCTTGTCGTAGCTGGGAGGGTTCGACCCGGTCGCGTACTGGTCCGCGGGCCAGTAGCGGCTGGAGTCCATCGTCATGACCTCGTCAGCCAGGACGACCTCGCCGTCCAGCAGGCCGAACTCGAACTTGGTGTCGGCCAGGATGATCCCGCGTTCCGCCGCGACCTCACGCCCACGCGAGTAGATGGCCAGCGAGAGCTCCCGCAGCTTCGCGGCCAGCGGCTCACCGAGGTCGGTCACCATCCGGTCGAAGCTGACGTTCTCGTCGTGCTCGCCGAACTCCGCCTTCGTCGCCGGCGTGAAGATCGGCGTGTCCAACTCGCCGGCCTGCTCCAACCCGTCGCGCAGCGGGATGCCGCAGACCGTCCCGGCCTGCTGGTACTCCGACCAGCCGGAGCCGACGAGGTAGCCGCGGACAACACACTCGAAGGGGACGATGTCGAGCTTCCGCGTCAGCATCGTTCGCCCGTGCAGGAAGTCGCCGTGGGCTTGGGCCGCGTCGCCGAAGTCCGCAACGTCGGTGGAGACGAGGTGGTTGGGGACGAGGTCGGCCGTCTGTTCGAACCAGTACGACGACACGCCGGTGAGCACGCGTCCCTTGTCCGGGATCGGCGTCGGGTGGATGCAGTCGTACGTCGACACGCGGTCCGAGGCGACCAGCAGCAGGTGCTGGTCGTCGACCTCGTAGAGGTCGCGGACCTTGCCGGTGCGCAGATGCGTCAGGCCGTCGAGGGACATGGGGCGCCAGTCTGGACGTGTCAGGATCGGAGCGGCGAGGCTACAAGCGGCCCCCGCCGGCCCCCGGACGGACGGGACTTTCGCAGCCA
Source organism: uncultured Nitriliruptoria bacterium (assembly GCA_965364815.1). Lineage (GTDB taxonomy): Bacteria > Actinomycetota > Nitriliruptoria > Nitriliruptorales > Nitriliruptoraceae > CBDTZE01. The sequence goes on from CBDTZE010000437.1 coordinate 871, forward strand.
CGGACGACGGCGACCCCTAGCCTCGGTCGACACAGACCTCGACGCCCCATCGGAGCGCCCATGAAGTTCAACGAGTCCTTCACCGTGTCGGGCAAGAGCCCCGCGCAGTGCTTCGAGTACGTCACCAACCCCGACAACGGGGCGAAGTGGGCGGACGCCGCCAAGGAGGTCCGCGCCGAAGGCGAGCCGGGCGTCGGTCGCAAGATCATCGTGAAGGCGGAGATGATCATCACGTTCGACATCACCCAGACCGTCACGGCCTACGACCCGCCCAGCCGGTATGCGTTCGGGGCAACCAGCCCGATGAAGGTCGCGTACGACTTCCGCTTCGCGGAGTCCGGTGACGGCACGAAGATCGACGTCGAGGTCGACGCCGACCCCGGCAAGTTCATCCCGGGCGGTTCCTTCGTCCTGAAGCCCAAGCTCAAGAAGGACTTCCGCAACGACATGAAGCGCCTCGAGAAGTTCTTGGCTGACGAGGCCTGAAGCCGCCCCGGCAGGGCTGACTACGATCCCAGCCCTGCCGCCGTCGGCACGTCGAGGCTCCCGTGACCACCCCTTCGTCCGCTGTCCCCGTGCTCGGGATGGTCGGAGCCGGGCAGCTCGCCCGCATGACGCACCAGGCCACGATCGGCCTGTCGATCGACTTCCGCGTCCTGGCGCAGGACCCGGCGGAGAGCGCCGCGCTGGTGACGCCCGGCGCGAGCCTCGGTTCCTGGCACTCCCTCGACGACCTCGAGGCCTTCGCCTCACAGTGCGACGTGGTGACGTTCGACCACGAACTCACCGACCCGGCACACCTGCACGCCTTGGAAGAACGCGGCCACGTCCTTCGCCCCAGCGCGTCCGCCGAACGCTGGGCCCAGGACAAGCAGTTCCAACGTGACGGCCTGCTGGCCGCCGGGTTCCCCGTCCCAGAGTTCTCAGCCGCCACGTCGGCGGACGAGGTCGTGGCGTTCGGCGAGGCACAGGGCTGGCCGGTCGTCGTGAAGGCGACCCGCGGCGGGTACGACGGTCGGGGCGTGTGGGTCGTGGCTGACGCCGACGAGGCCCGGTCCGTGGCGACAGACGCGCTGGCCGCCGGGACCGAACTGCTGGTCGAGGAGTTCCTGGACCTCGACCGGGAGATCGCCGTGGCCGTGGCCCGGCGCCCCGGTGGCGAGCAGGTCCGCTACGCCGTGACGGAGACCGTCCAGCGCAACGGCATCTGCACCGAGCTGGTCGTCCCCGCACCGGTGTCCGAGGAACTGGCTGCCGCCGCCCTCGACCTTGCCGGACGCCTGGTCGACCACGTCGACGGCACCGGCATCGTCGCCGTCGAACTCTTCGTCGCCGCCGACGGTCGGCTGCTGGTCAACGAGTTGGCGCTGCGGCCGCACAACTCCGTGCACTGGACCATCG
>CBDTZE010000438.1:0-2270 GCA_965364815.1 uncultured Nitriliruptoria bacterium
GGACGGCTGCGGCGATGGGCTGGACGACGGCTTGGGCGAAGGCGACGGAGACGGCGACGGCTTGGGCGAAGGCGAAGGCGACGGAGACGGGGAAGGCGACGGCTTCGGCGAGGGCTGCGGGGAGCCGGACGGCGACGGTGTGGGCGAAGGCGACGGGGCGGGCTGGCCCGGGCCGTACTCGATGATCTCGCGGATCGGGACGTAGACCGTCACGATCTCGTCCTCCGCAATGTCGCTGCCCCGGTGGACGAAGCGGTTCACCCGAACCGTGAAGCCACCGGCGCCGGACTGCACGCGGACCTCTTGGCCCGGCGCCAGTGCGGCGTTGGGGCGGCGTTGCGTGGTCCACCCACGCGGGTTGAACGTGCCGCTGCGCGTGGCCTCGACCTTGGTGACCTCGGACTGGCCGTAGATCGACACGGTGATCGAGGTCCCGGTGTAGCCGGTCCGCACGAACAGACCGTGGCCGGTGTCGTTGGTGAACTTGACGTCGATGTCGGGCGACGGGTAGTTCAGCGTCGCCTCACGGCCCATCGGGTAGCGCGAGATGTAGAAGGAGTGGGCCTTCCACGCATCGAGTTGCACGCCGGCGAAGAACGCGGCGTTGAAGGTCGTCGTCCCGAACTGGGAGACGCCTCCGCCGCACGAGTCGACGATCTCACCGTTGAGGATCATGCCAGCGGCCTGGAAGCCCTTCTCGCAGGTCCGGTTGCCGGAGATCTGGTTGATCGAGAACTGCTCCCCGGCCTCGATCAGCGTGCCGTCCACGAGGTCAGCAAGGGTCTGGATGTTGTGCACACGAGCGGCGCAGCAGGAGTGGTACGAGGTGAAAGTCCCGAGGAGGTGGGTGATTCCCATGGCCTCGATGTCCGCCGTCGTGTGGTCGGCTTCGACTTCACGCAGTGCGAGCTTGGCCTCGGTCTGGCCGGACTCGAGGAGGTCGCCGAGCTGTGCGGCGGCCAGGTCAGCGTCGAACGTGGCTCCCGGCGTCGACGGGATGATGTCCAGATCGGCCGGGATGGGTTGCCACGTGGTGTCGGCCTTGGCGTCCAGCCTGACGGCGGGGGACCTTGGGACGTCGATGCGAGCGTCGATCGCCGAGCGGTCGAGGTCGTCCGCGACATCGGAGAACCGGCGTTCCATCTCGGCCGGGTCGGCATCCAGGAGAACGTCGTCGTCACGGACGCGCAGGCTGACCAGTCGGGCGAGGTCTGCAGGCTCGAGGATGACCTCCACACCGTCGTGGAACAGTCGGACGGGGGTCTGGATCGCGGCCTCGGCCCGCCGCGCGGCGTCCTCGACCTGCTCCATGGTGACCGGGGAATCGACCTGGTCGACCGGCAGGACCGCCTCGTCGGGACCGGGCGTGGCAGCGGCGTCCAGGAGGATGTCTCGGACGGCGTCGACGTCGACGGTCAGGCCGCGGGGCGGGCCGACGGCCGTCACGGTCAGGGTCTCGGGGTCCGCCCGGAGTCCGCCGGTGCCGGCCTCCTGGTCGACACGGGCTGCGATCGCCTCGACCGCTCGGGACAAGGAGGCGTCGTCGTGGGTCGACGGCGCGGCCACGTCCTCAGACGCTCCAAAGGTGGCGCGCAGGTGGCGAAGCGTGTCGCTGACGGGGTTCTGGTCCCGACCGATCTGCATGGCCGACGCCACGACCGACGGGACATCCAACTGCCAGCCGAATTCGTCGGCGCTGATGTCGAACGACTGACCCTCGAACGTCAGCGTCACCGGTGCCTGGGCCAGTGCCGCGGACTGCTGTTCCAGCCGCACGACGGCGTCAGCCTCGGAAAGGCCACCGACGTCGACGCCGGCAGCGGTGACGCCCGGCAGGATCTCCCCAGAGTGCGCCAGTCGCGGGCCCACGGCGACAGCCAGGACACCGGCGGTGAGCCCGGCGAACGTGAGGGCAACGGCACGCGAGCGAAGGTCCAAGGGAGGTGTCTCGAGGAGTGAGGTTGGGCCATGCGCCCGAATGGGGAGGCCAACGCAGTTTGGACGCCAGAGGCTAGCAATCGGTTCCTGCGTACCCGCGCTAGCGTCCTGCGGGCGCTGGACGCCCTTTGCCGGGCGGTCGTGCCGTCCCGACCCGAGAGCCTTCCCTTTGAACGCCTTCCTGGCTCGTCCTCACCTGCATCGCGTCCTGCACGCCCTGTTGGTGATCTCGTTGCTGGTCGGCGGCTTCCTGACGCCGCAGGCGCGGGCGGAGACCTTCGAGGAACGTGCCCTGCGTCAGGCGCGCGACCGCGTCGCGGAGGGCGAAGCCC
>CBDTZE010000439.1:0-2267 GCA_965364815.1 uncultured Nitriliruptoria bacterium
CAGACCAAAGGAAGTGCACGTCCCTCGGGGGCGACCCAGGCGGCGGCATCGATCGCCTGCTGACCTGCGTGGTAGCTGGAGCGGACCATCGGGCCGGACTCGATGTGGTCGAAGCCGAGCTCTTCCTCGCCGTAGCGCTTGAACTCGTCGAACTCGTCGGGCGTGACCCAGCGGTCAAGGTGGATGTGCTGCTCGCTGGGCTGCAGGTACTGGCCGATCGTGACCAGCTGCACGCCGTGGGCGCGCAGGTCACGAAGGACCGACTTGACCTCTTCGTTGGTCTCGCCCATGCCGACAATGATGTTCGACTTGGTCGCGCAGTCGTCCGGCAGAAGTTCGCGCGCCTTGGCCAGGACGTCGAGGGACCCCTGGTAGTCGAAGCTGGGGCGGATGACCGGGTAGAGCCGCTGGACCGTCTCGACGTTGTGGGCGAAGACGTCCGGGGCCTCGGCGCAGGCCAGGCGCAATCCCTCGCCGTCGGCGCCACCGAGGTCGCTGGGCAGGACCTCGACACCCACGCCCGGGTTCATCGCCCGGATCTCGCGGATGGTCTCGGCGACCAGCCAGCCGCCGTCGTCGTCGAGGTCGTCACGGGCGACCATGGTCACCACGATGTAACGAAGCCCGAGGTGCTTGACGGCTTCGGCGACGCGACGGGGCTCGTCGGTGTCGTAGCCGGCGGGCTTGCCGGTCATGATGTCGCAGAAGCCGCAGCGACGGGTGCACGTGTCGCCGCCGATGAGGAAGGTCGCTTCCCGCGTTTCCCAGCACTCGTAGATGTTGGGGCAGGACGCCTGCTGGCACACCGTGTTGAGCTCGAGGTCACCCATCAACCGGGTGACGTCCTTGTAGTTCTCGCCCGTCTGGAGCTTGACCTTCAGCCAACTGGGCTTGCGCTCCGTGGCCTTCGAGGTGTCGACGGTGCGGCGCACGGTCCCGGCTCGCTTGACGCGCTCCGGGGGGAGCACGTCCAAGAGACGCTTGTCACGACGGATCACCTGCTCGGCGGCGTCGATCAGGGTGTGGTCGTCCACTTCGGCGTCCTGGAGGGAGGGGTCAGGAGGGTACGGGCGAGGCATGGAGGCCGACGTCGGACGGGGACGCCCAGCGCACCTCGCAGCGAAGGACCTCGGCCAAGGCGTCGGCAACCACGTCGATCGTCGCGTCCATGTCGACATCGAGGCCCAGGGACTGCAGGGAACACACGCCCTTGTCGCTGATGCCGCAGGGGACGATCCCGGTGAAGTCGGCGAGGTCCGTCGTCACGTTGGTTGCGAAGCCGTGCTGCGTGATGCCACCGGCGCCAACCCGGACACCGATCGCTGTCACCTTCTCCGGGTTGCCGAGTGGGTTCGCCGGCGAGGCCGGGCGGTCGACCCAGACGCCGGTGAAGTCCGGGACGCGTCGACCCGTGATCCCGACGTGGTCGAGGGCGCGGATGTTGACCTCTTCGAGTGCCCGGACGTACTCGACGACGCCCCGGATGCCCTTGAGCCGCAGGATCGGGTACCCGACCAGTTGCCCGGGCCCGTGATACGTGAAGTCGCCGCCCCGGTCGACCTCGACAACGGTGATGCCGCGTCGTTCGAGTTCCGCGGGGGAGAAGACGAGGTTGGCGCGGTCTGCGCGTCGACCGGCCGTGTAGGTCGGCGGGTGTTCCAACAGCAGGACGACGTCGCCGACCTCGTCGTGGCGGTCCGCGAGGTCGCGCTGCCAGTCCCACGCCTGCTGGTACGCGACCGTCCCGGCCCGCACCAACGTGAGTGGCGCATCGGGGTGCGCGCGCAGTTCATGTGCGGCGGGCAGTGGTGCGGTGTCGCTGGTCATGTCTCGAGTGTGGCACGCGGCGACGGCAGGGGCAGCCCGACGAGGAAGCGGGCGCCACCGAGGTCCGGGGAGGTGTCGACCGTGATCGAGCCACCCATGCCGGCGACCAGCTTCTGCACGACGTTGAGGCCGATGCCGGTGCCGGGACGCTTGGATGCGACGGCGCCCCTTCCTCGGTGGAAGCGTTCGAAGATGGCGTCGCGCTCCTCGACGGGAACGCCGGGTCCGGAGTCCTCGCAGACCAGCCATCCGTGGCCGTCGCGGAGGAGAACGCCGAGGCGGACGGTCGCATCCGGCGGCGTGTAGTACGCGGCGTTGGTGACCAGGTTGGTGACGACCTGTGCGATCGCCGGGCGGTCACCCAGGACGACGAGATCGTCCTGGGGGACCTCGACGGCACGATCGCCCAGGAGCGGGCCGAGTCGGGCGACGACCTCGCG
>CBDTZE010000440.1:0-2263 GCA_965364815.1 uncultured Nitriliruptoria bacterium
GGGTCGACGTGGTGGGGTCGGGCGAGGGCTTGCGCATGGTCACTTCTCATCGAGTCCGGAGCAACGCGGGAGGGCGGTGCTCGACGGTGCCTGGGACCGGACGTCAGACATCCCCGACGGTCCACAGGCCTTGCCCAACGTTTCCACAGTTCGGGTGACACAACCTTCGCCAGGGGCCCGCTCATGCGGTGGGCGCTTTGGGTTGGGTCGTGTGGCACCGGCCCGTCATGGCGACCCGCAACCGCACGGCCGAGGGTGGATGCCGGGGCGCGGCCCGGCCGGGGCTATCCTCGTTGCAGATCAGCCGCACAGTCGTGCGACAACACCGCAAGCAGTCATCGCCCCGGGAGGCCAGGCGTGGGTCAGGCAGCGCAGGCGTGGGACAAGCTCTCCTCGATGCTTTCCGAGGCGAACTTCGACGCCATCACCGACATCTACGGGAACGACGCGCTCTTCCTGGAGCCGTACAACCCGCCCCACCGCGGGAACCTGCTCACCCAGGCGTACATGAAGGACTACTTCCACGGCAAGACGAACATCGCCGTGGATGTCCTCAAGGCGCTGGAGTCCGAGGACGGCCGCACCGTCGCTGTCGAGTGGACGTTGTCCTACGACGCCGCAGGCCGCCGCTGGAACAACCTTCCACGCGCGACCTTCATTGAGCTCGACGACGACGGCCTGGTCGCGTACCACCGCGACTACAGCTGAGCAGCACCAACCTCGACCGACGCCCCGACCGCTCTGCGGCCCCGGGGCGTCGCTCATTTCGCGACCGTTCCCGGCCGGGCCCGGGGCCCGCGTGCCTCAGGCCTCGTCGTCGCCCAGCAGGCGCCACGCCGTCAGTGCCCCGGCGAGGACTGCGGCACCCATGGCCAGGACGCTCGGCTTGGGGCGGTGGATCTCCGGGAGGCGGTGGCGCAGGGTCACGGGCTTGGTGAACCGCCGCGTCTCCCAGCCAAGGGCCTCGGCCGCGGCCTTGAGGTCCTTGTCGGGGTTGACCGCCATGGCGTGGCCGACGGTGGTCATCATCGGCAGGTCGGTCACCGAGTCGCTGTACGCGTAACAGTCGGCGAGGTCGTAGCCGCGAACCTCGGCGACCTGCTTGATCGCGTTCGCCTTTGCGTGGGCGTAGGCGTAGAACTCCAGCGTCCCGTCGTAACAGCCGTCCTCGTCGACGCCGGCGACCGTGGCCAGCACGTCCGTGACGCCCAGGTGCTCGGCGAACGGGACGACGATCTCCTCGCCCGACGCGGAGATGATCCAGATGTCGCGACCGGCAGCCCGGTGCTCCTCGATGATCTCCATGGCCTCGGCGTAGACGTGCGGGACGATGACGTCGTCCATGGTCTCGCGGACCAGGCGCTGGATCCGCTCGACCTCCCAGCCCTTCGTGAGGTCCAGCATGGCGGCGCGCATGCGCTCCATCTGCTCGTGGTCGGCACCGACGAGGTTGTAGACGGTCTGCGCGTAGATGCCGCGCAGGATCGTGGTGGGTGAGAGCAGGCCGTCCTTGAGGAAGGTGCGGCCCATCACCATCGTCGACGACTTCGCGATGATGGTCTTGTCGAGGTCGAAGAAGGCTGCGGCCTTGGCGCCGGTGGTGCCGCGCGTGACGCGTTCGAGCGTCTCCTCGGAGAGGCGGTCGGCGTCTTCGCGGGCGTAGCGCTCGCGCGTCTCTTCGCGGGGTGGGTCGACCGGCGCCGCGATGATCGCGGGGACGGGCGTGGGCCTGGTCTCGTCTGTGGTGCTCATCGAGGGTGAGGCTAACGCCCCAGCCGTCGTCCACAGCCCCACCCCCGGATCGTCCGGCAGCGGCAATCCGGTCGTAACGTCCCCGCGGGGGCATGACCGGAGCATCGTCATGTCCGACATCCCTTCCCCGCCTCGCTCGCCCGTCACCACGGCGCCCGCCACCGCCGAGGCACTCCCGGTGGTCGTCGCCTGTCGCCGTGACGTCGCGGAGCGCGTCCAAGCCCACCTCGAGGCCGTCGTCGGCTGGCAGGTCGTCGACGCCGACGCGGCCAGGTGGATCCGCCCGGCGCTGGTCGTGACCGACGGCACGGTCGAGGTGGTCGCCGACGCACCACGGATCCTGCTCATCGGCGAGGAGGTCGAGGGTGTCGATGCCGCACGCCGGGCGGTGACCGTGGCAGCCGCTGCAGCCGTCCAGTGGCCCAGCGAGCGGGATCAGCTGGCGTCGGTCGGGGCGCGGGTGGTGGCCATGGCCGCCGACGGCGAGGACGCCGACCGCCGTGGGGACGTC
>CBDTZE010000441.1:0-2262 GCA_965364815.1 uncultured Nitriliruptoria bacterium
TTCCTGGGTCGGGGACCGTGAGCCTACGAGCCCCCGCCGCCGTCACTCGGCGGCCGCTGCCTCGCGGTACGCGTCGATCGGCGTGCAGTCGCAGACGAGGTTGCGGTCCCCGTGCACGCCGTCGATCCGGCTGACAGGCGCCCAGTACTTCGACTCCCGCAGGGTCGGCAACGGGTAGGCCGCCTCCTCGCGCGAGTAGGCGTGGTCCCAGTCGCCCAGCAGATCGGCGGCCGTGTGGGGCGCGTGGACCAAGGGGTTGTCGTCCCGTGGCCACTCCCCCGCGGCGACGCGATCGATCTCCCCCCGGATGGCGGCCATCGCGGCGACGAAGCGATCCAACTCCGCCGGTGACTCGGACTCGGTCGGCTCGATCATCAGTGTGCCGGCGACGGGGAACGACATCGTCGGCGCGTGGAAGCCGTAGTCGATGAGGCGCTTGGCCACGTCCTCGTTGGAGATCCCGGTCTCCTTCTGCAACGGCCGCAGGTCGATGATGGCCTCGTGGGCCACCAGTCCGCCGGGGCCCGTGTAGAGGACCGGGTAGTGCTCGCGAAGGCGGGCCGCCAAGGAGTTGGCATTGACGATCGCGGCCTCGGTGGCCTGCCGCAGTCCGGTCTCGCCCATCAGCAGGATGTACGCCCAGGAGATCGCCAGGATGCCAGCGGAGCCCCACGGGGCAGCCGACACGGGGCCCGGGCCCGTTGCCGGGCCGGCCTCGGGCACCAGCGGGTGGTTGGGCAGGAACGGCACGAGGTGCTCGCGCACGCCGATGGGGCCGACACCCGGGCCACCGCCGCCGTGCGGGATGCAGAAGGTCTTGTGGAGGTTGAGGTGGCTGACGTCGGAGCCGAAGCGCCCCGGCCGGGCAAGCCCGACCAGCGCGTTGAGGTTCGCCCCGTCGAGGTAGACCTGCCCGCCGTGGTCGTGGACCAGGGCGCAGATCTGGCCGATGGCCTCCTCGAACACGCCGTGGGTCGACGGGTAGGTCACCATCAGGGCGGCCAACGCGTCGGCGTGGTCGGTGACCTTGGCCTTGAGGTCGTCGACGTCGACGTTGCCGTCGTCATCACACTCGACGACGACGACCTTCATGCCGGCCATCACCGCAGAGGCGGCGTTGGTGCCATGGGCGGAGGCCGGGATCAGGCAGACGGTCCGGTGCTGGTCGTCGTTGGCGTCGTGGAAGGCACGGATCGCCAACAGGCCGGCGTACTCGCCCTGCGAACCGGCGTTGGGCTGGACCGACACGCGGGCGTAGCCGGTGATCTCGGCCAGCCAGTCCTCGAGCTCGTGGATCAACTCCATCGTCCCCGCCGCCTGGTCAAGCGGCGCGAACGGGTGGACGTCGGCGAACTCCGGCCACGTGACGGAGGCCATCTCCGTGGTCGCATTGAGCTTCATCGTGCACGAACCCAACGGGATCATCGTGCGGTCCAGCGCCAGGTCCTTGTCGGCGAGGCGACGAAGGTGGCGCAGCATCTCGGTCTCGGAGCGGTGCGCATGGAACGCGTCCGACTCCAGGAAGGACGAGGTGCGCAGCAGCGACACGGGGATCCCGGACGGTGCGTCGGCATCCAGCGAGGCGACATCGTTGGTCGGGGCGCCGAGGACGTCGAGGAGCGCTGCCACGTCCCTGCGGTCCACGACCTCGTCGAGGGACAGGGCGATGGTGTCGGCGTCGACGGGGCGCAGGTTGTAACCCGCCTCCCGGGCGGCGGCGAGGACCTGCTCGGCACGACCCGGGACCTCGATCGTCAAGGTGTCGAAGAAGGTCTCGTTGCGGACGGTGAGCCCTGCGGCCCGAGCCCCTGCGGCCAGGATCGCGGTGTACCGCTGGACGCGTTCGGCGATCCGGGTCAGCCCTTCAGGACCGTGGTACGCCGCGTACATCCCCGCGACCACGGCGAGCAGCACCTGCGAGGTGCAGATGTTGCTGGTCGCCTTCTCGCGGCGGATGTGCTGTTCTCGGGTCTGCAGCGCCAGACGCGACGCGGGACGGCCCTTGGTGTCGACCGACACGCCGACGATCCGGCCGGGGATGGCGCGCTTGTGCGCGTCCCGGGCTGCAAGGAAGGCAGCGTGCGGGCCTCCGAAGAGCATGGGCACGCCGAACCGCTGCGAACTGCCGACGACCACGTCAGCGCCCTGCTCGCCCGGGGGCGTGATGAGGGTGAGCGACAACAGGTCGGCCACGACGACGGCGAGGGCGCCGGAAGCGTGGACGCGAGTGATCAGGTCCGTGTCGTCGTGGACGGCACCGGA
>CBDTZE010000442.1:0-2249 GCA_965364815.1 uncultured Nitriliruptoria bacterium
CGCGAGGGTCGTCGTCAAGTCCCGGGCGGGCATCGGCGCCGTGCTGTTGGCCGCGGGCGCCACGAACGCCTTCCTCGAGTGGGATGAACAGGGCCTGCGTCACGACCTGCGCAACGAGGCCAACCGTCTGGCCAACGCCGACGCGGCCAACCTCGGCCGGGCCGTCGCGGCCGCAAGCACCCAGGTCGCCACCGTCGAGCGGGTGGTCGCAGCGGTCGGCTGGAGCGGCCTCCCGGAGGACCTGCGTGACGTCGCGCTGGCCCGGCTGGCCAATCCTTCCCTGTCCCTGGCCGAGCTTGGCCAACTGTGCGAGCCGCCCGTCGGGAAGTCGGCGGTGCACCGGCGGCTGAAGCGCCTCGAGCAGCTGGCCGTGAGCGACGACGACTGACCAGGCGCCGCCAGCGGGGGAGCGGCGCACACGGGTCCGGAGGCCGGGCAGGCCAGAGCTAGGGTCGTGGCCCGTACGCCTCATCCACTTCCAGGGAGCCACTTCCGCATGGGTCTTCGTGTTGCCATCAACGGCTTTGGCCGAATCGGCCGCAACTACTTCCGCGCTGCCAAGCAGCTTGGGTTGGACATCGACTTCGTCGCGGTCAACGACCTGACCGACCCCGCGATGCTCGCCAACCTCCTCAAGTTCGACTCCGTTCACGGGCGCTACCCGGGCACGGTCGAGGCAACGGCCGACGGGCTCATCGTCGACGGCGACGCGCTGAAGGTCTACGCGGAGCGTGACCCCGCCAACCTTCCTTGGAAGGACCTGGACGTCGACATCGTCATCGAGTCGACGGGCTTCTTCACCAAGCGTGACGGCGCCGCCAAGCACCTCGCTGCCGGCGCGAAGAAGGTCCTGATCTCGGCGCCTGCGGGCAACCCGGACGTCACGATCGTGCTGGGCTCGAACGAGGGCACGTACGACCCGGCCAACCACCACATCATCTCCAACGCCTCGTGCACGACCAACTCGGTCGTCCCGATGGCGAAGGTTCTCGACGAGGCCTTCGGCATCGACAAGGGCCTGATGACGACGATCCACGCCTACACGGGCGACCAGAACATCCACGACGCGCCCCACTCGGACCCGCGTCGTGCCCGTGCGGCCGCGTACTCGATCATCCCGACCAGCACCGGTGCCGCCAAGGCCGCCGCGCTGGCGATGCCGCAGCTTGAAGGCAAGCTCGACGGCCTGGCGCTGCGCGTGCCGATCCCAGACGGCTCCATCACCGACCTGGTCCTGGTCCTCAACCGTGAGGTCACCGCCGACGAGGTCAACGCCGCCTTCAAGGCAGCCGCCGAAGGCGAACTCAAGGGCATCCTCGAGTACTCGACGGACCCGCTGGTGTCGATCGACATCGTCGGCAACCCGCACTCGTGCATCTTCGACTCCGGCAACACCATGGCCAACGGCAACCTGGTCAAGGTCATGGGTTGGTACGACAACGAGTGGGGCTACGCCAACCGCCTCGTGGAGCTCAGCACCTTCGTCGGTGACAAGCTCTGACATCGCTCCCGACGGGCGTCGCCATCTGGCGGCGCCCGTCGTGGTTTGACCCCAAGGATCTGCCATGGCGAACCCGCTCCTCGACGGCGTCCCGACGCTGGCCGACCTTGACCCGTCGGGCAAGACGGTCTTCCTGCGTGCCGACCTCAATGCACCGATCCGTGACGGCGAGGTTGCGGACGACCTGCGCCTGACGGCGTCACTGCCGACCCTGCAGCGGCTCCTGGACGGTGGCGCCAAGGTCGTGCTGGCGTCCCACCTCGGCCGCCCGGCCGGGACCGTGGACCCGCAGTACTCCCTCGCCCCGGTCGCCCGACGTCTGTCCAGCCTGCTGGGCCGCGACGTGGTGATGGCGTCCGACGTGGTCGGTGACGACGCCAAGGCCAAGGTCGCTTCAGCGGGCCCCGGCGACGTCGTCCTGCTGGAGAACCTGCGGTTCGAGCCGGGGGAGAAGGCCAACGACGACAGCTTCGCCGACGCTCTTGCCGCCATGGCCGACGTCTATGTCGGTGACGCCTTCGGTGCCGCGCACCGGGCTCACGCCTCGATCTCCGGCGTCCCGGCCCGGATCCCTGGCTACGCCGGCCTGCTGCTGGAGCGTGAACTGGACGTCCTCGGTGGCCTCGCCGCCAAGCCCAAGCGCCCGTACGTCGCCATACTCGGTGGCGCCAAGGTCTCGGACAAGCTGACGGTCCTGGAGAACCTGTTGACCCAGGTCGACACGATCGCCGTCGGCGGCGCCATGTGC
>CBDTZE010000443.1:0-2244 GCA_965364815.1 uncultured Nitriliruptoria bacterium
CCACATGATCGACGTGCTCGACCCCAACGAGGTCGTCAACGTCGCATGGTTCCGCGACCAGGCACGTGCCGCGATCGCCGACATCCACGCGCGTGGCAAGGTTCCGCTGCTGGTCGGCGGCTCCGGGCTCTACTTCCGCGCCGTCGTGGACCCGCTGGACTTCCCGCCAACCGACCTGGGCCAGCGCGCCCGGATCGAAGAGCGTTGGGCCGAGGACGCCGCCGGTGCCCACGCGCACCTGGCCGAGGTCGACCCGGCTGCGGCCGCGAAGATCGAGCCAGACAACCTGCGGCGCATCGTCCGTGCGCTCGAGGTCCGGGCGATCACGGGGCGCGAGTTCAGTTCCTTCCGCACCGAGTGGGACGGCCACGACTCGATCTACCCGGGCCTGCGCGTCGCACGACTGGACCCCGACCCCGACCTGCTGCGCAAGGCGATCGACGCCCGGTCCCAGGAGATGGTCGACGCGGGCCTGGTCGCCGAGACCGAACGGCTGCGGACGCAGTACGGGGCGCTGTCCACGACGGCCCGCCAGGGCATCGGGTACGCCGAGGCGTTCGACGTCCTCGACGGCAAGACGCAGCTGGACGGGCTGGCCAGTTCGATCTCCAAGCGCACCCGCAACTACGCCCGTCGCCAACGTGCGTGGTTCCGTCGCGACCCCCGTTGTGGGGTCCTCGACGGGCCGGGGATCGTCCAGCACTTCGCCGTCCGGGCGGGATGACAGGCCGTCAGCGTCCTGCATACGATCGACGCCATGGACTACTTCAAGGCACATGGCACGGGCAACGACTTCGTCGTGTTCGCTGACCTCGACGACTCGCTGGACCTGACGCCCTCGCTGGTGCGGGGCCTGTGCAACCGGCGCCTCGGCGTGGGCGCGGACGGCGTGCTTCGCATCGGTGCCAGCGAACTCGGTGACGTCTTCATGGACTACCGCAATGCTGACGGCTCGATCGTGGAGATGTGTGGCAACGGCGTGCGGGTCGTGGCGAAGCACGTCATCGACCACGGCATCGTCGAAGGCACGACCGTGAAGGTCGACACCCTTGACGGCACCAAGTCCGTCGAGGTCCAGCTCGACGATGAGGGCCGGGTGTTCGAGGCCACCGTCGACATGGGCATGCCCGTGATCGAGAAGACCGAGGTCGTCGTCGTGGACGACGAGTGGGTGGAGTTGGTCGCCGTCGGGATCGGCAACCCCCATGCCGTCATTCGCGTCCCGGACGTGGACAATGCCGGCGTGCGGCAGTTGGGTCGCCGCCTCGAGCGTCACGAACGCTTCCCGGAGGGCGTCAACGTCGAGTTCGTCCAGGTGATCAACTCGGCCGAGGTCCGACTCCGCGTCTGGGAACGGGGCATCGGTGAGACCGCCTCCTGCGGAACCGGCGCATGCGCCACCCAGGCTGCCCTGCACCGCCTCGGCCAGGTCGGCGACGACGTGCTGGTGCACCTTCCCGGCGGCGACCTGCGCGTGCAGTGGGCGGGCGATCGACGGGGTGTGCGCATGACGGGCGCGGCGGTCGAGGTTTCCCGCGGCACCCTCGACCCGACGTGGGTCGCTCAGGCCCGCGCTGGCGCCTTCGACCAAGAGGTCTTGCACTGACCACCACCGACGACTCCTTCGACGACCTGGCCTCCGACGATTCCGCTGGCTCGGCCGACGGCCTGCTGGACAGCTTCGCCGAGGACTCCGGACCGGCCGACGGCCGCAGCGAGGACCGCCTCCGGCGTGCCGCCCTGCGTCGTGAAGGTCGCGACGTCATCGAAGAGGGCGCCCCCCGTGAGGGCGTCGACATCATCCGCGCGGTGGAGAACGCCGTCATCGTGGCGCTGCAACTGCCCGGTGACACCGACGCCATCGTCCAGGCGAACCTCGACGAACTCCAGGCCCTCGTGGAGACCGCCGGGGGACAGGTCGTCGAGCGCGTCATCCAGAAGCGTGACCACCCGGACACCGCGACGTTCATCGGTGGCGGCAAGGTCACGGAGATCAAGGAACTGGTGAAGGCCGTCGGCGCGGACGCGGTGATCTTCGACGACGACCTCGCCCCGGCGCAGCAGCGCAACCTGGAAGAGAAGATCAAGCAGAAGGTGCTGGACCGCACCATCGTGATCCTCGACATCTTCGCCCAGCACGCAACCAGTGCCGAGGGCCGAGCCCAGGTCGAACTGGCCCAGTTGACCTACCTGCTCCCGCGTCTGCGTGGTTGGGGTACGGCGCTGTCGAGGCAGGCCGGTGGT
>CBDTZE010000444.1:0-2238 GCA_965364815.1 uncultured Nitriliruptoria bacterium
CGGAGAAGGAGAAGCACCAGAGCCTGGAGTTCCTCTACGCGTCCAGCCGCATCCTGCAGGAGACTCCCGAGGTTGGCGAGGCCATCGGTGCCCTGCTCGAGGAGGCCCAGCGGGCCTTCCGCGCCGAGATCGCCGAGGCCACGCTCTACCCGGCCACCCCGGGCGAGCCGACGCTGCGAGCCGAGGTCGGGCCGCTCGGAGGCGGAGGCGAGACCCACCCGATCGAGGTGGATGCGTCCGAACGTCACCTTCAGCGAGCAATGGGCGCCGGGAAGGCGCACCTCGTGGTCCCCGGCGGCAAGGCCACCGAGGACATCGCGGCATGGATGCAGGGCCGCGGCTTCCGCGATGCCATGGTCGTGCCGCTGCGCGGAGAGACCCGCATCATCGGCTCAATGCTGTTGGCGGACCGCGTCGGTCAGGTCTCGCCCTGGAAGGAGGACGAACTGCGGCTCTTCGAGACGCTGGCGAACAACGCCTCGGTCTCCCTCGAGAACACGCGGTTGGAGCGGACGCTCACGGAGTTGCACACCCTCAAGGAGCAACTGCGACACCGTGCGGAGCACGACACCCTCACGGGACTGGCCAACCGCGCCCTGTTCTCCCAGCGGGTGAGCGATGCCGTCAACGCCGAACTCCGTCCGGACTCCGTTGCCGTGCTCTACCTCGACCTCGACGACTTCAAGTCGATCAACGACACCTTCGGGCACGAGGCCGGCGACGAACTCCTGATCGAGGTGTCCGAGCGCCTGCGCAAGTGCCTGCGCCCCGGCGACCTCGCGGCCCGACTGGGCGGCGACGAGTTCGCGGTGATCCTCACGGACGTCAGCGACCCGGAGCAGCCCATCCGCGTCGCGGAGCGCATCCTCGATGCCTGCCGCGCCCCGATCCGGATCGCCGACCGGGACATCGTGGTCCGTACCTCGATCGGTGTGGCGCTCAGCGGTGGGATCAGCGCCTCGGACCTGATCCGCAACGCCGACGTCGCGATGTACCGCGCAAAGCACAGCTCCAAGGGCCGCTACGCCCTCTACGAGCCGGGCATGCACGAGGACCTCGCGGACCGCCTGGAGTTGCGAGGCCAGCTGTTGATGGGCGTCGAGGCCGACCAGTTCGTCGTCTACTACCAACCCCTGATCGACCTGCGGACCGGCGCCATCATGGGCATGGAGGCCCTGGTGCGTTGGCAGCACCCGGAGCGCGGCCTCGTCCCGCCCAACGACTTCATCGCCCTTGCGGAGGAGACCGGCCTGGTCCTGCCGATCGGCGACCTGGTCATGCGCAAGGCCATCGACCAGCTGGCTGTCTGGCAGCGCGACCACTCCCCCGGGATGGTCATGAGCATCAACATCTCGGCCCGCCAGCTCCGCCACGATGCGCTGGTCCGCAGCGTCAAGGACGCGTTGGACCAGACCGGCGTGGATCCGATCACGGTCATCCTGGAGATCACCGAACGCGACGTCATGGACGACACCGAGTCCAACTTGAAGCGCCTGATCGCGCTCAAGGAGATCGGGGTGCAGTTGGCCATCGACGACTTCGGCACCGGGTACTCCTCGCTGGCCTACCTGCAGCAGTTCCCGGTCGACATCGTCAAGATCGCCAAGGAGTTCGTGGACACGATCCCGAACTCGGACGACGAGGGCGGCGTGCTTGCCAACGCCATCATCGAACTGGCCCGCGCCCTGGGCATGGCCACCATCGCCGAGGGCATCGAACTCCCGGACCAGGCCCGCAAACTGCAGGCCTGGAAGTGCGACGTCGGGCAGGGCTGGCTGTGGTCGCGTGCCGAGGACGCGGACACGATGAGCGAGGTCCTGCGACGGGCCCCGATCCCCGCCTCCGTCTCCGGGCGCCTGCTGCTCCCGGGGCGTCGCAAGCCGACCCCGGTGACCATCGCCTGAGTCACCTACGGTCCGATCTCGTCGCCCGCCCCGGGAGTCGCCATGCGTTCAACCCGTGACCTGATGGACCTCGTTCCGCAGGTCGGCGAAGTCCGGTGGATCGGGCTGCGCCCCGAACGTCGTGCGCCTTTGCAGTCCGTTGATTCGGTGACGGCCGAGGTCGGACGCGGCCTGATCGGGGACCGCGCCGCGGCCCGCGCACCTGACCCCGCCCGCAGGCGCCAGGTCACGCTGATCCAGGCCGAACTCCTGCCCGTCGTGGCTGCCCTCCTCGACCGGCCGGCCATCGACCCCGGCCTGCTGCGCCGCAACCTGGTCATCGCCGGGATCAACC
>CBDTZE010000445.1:0-2232 GCA_965364815.1 uncultured Nitriliruptoria bacterium
AGATCCTGCTCACCCAGGACGACTTCGTCCGCCGTGGCCACTACCTCAACGCCCGCACGACGCTTCGCCGACTGCTGGACCTCGGCTGCGTCCCGGTCATCAACGAGAACGACGCAGTCGCCACCGAGGAGCTCGAGCTCGGGGACAATGACCACCTCGCGTCGCTGGTCGCCTCGATGCTCGAGGCCGAGCTGATGATGATGCTCTCCGACGTGGACGGTCTCTACGACGGCGACCCGCGCAGCAACGCCGAGGCCGCTTTCATCCATCGCGTCGACGACGTCACCCGCCTCGACAAGGTCGCCGTCGGTGGCGTGGGCTCGGGCGTCTCTCGCGGCGGCATGCGGACCAAGGTCGATGCTGCCCACGTCGTCGTGTCCAGTGCCGGTCATGCCGTCGTCGCCAATGCGCGCCGCCCCGACGTGGTCACGGCCGTCGTCGCCGGCGAGGAGGTCGGCACCTGGTTCGTGGCCGGCCCACGCCGCCACGCTGCCCGCCGCCTCTGGATCGGCTTCGCTCTCAAGCCCCGCGGCCGCGTCATGATCGACGATGGCGCCGTGTCCGCACTCCGTGATCGAGGCGTCAGCCTCCTGGGCGTCGGTGTGTCCGGCACCGAGGGAGCCTTCCTCGCGGGCGACGCCGTGGACGTGGTCGACCACGCCGGTGTCGTCGTGGCCCGCGGGCTGGTGGCCTATGACCGCGCGGACGTCGACCGGCTGGCCGGCCTCTCGACGGCTGGCGCTGCCACGGACCTCGGCCCCGCGTTCGCCCGCGAGGTCATTCACCGCGACGACCTCGTCCTGCGTTGACCGCCCGTGGTGAGCCAACGGCACTGGTCTGACCGTGCCGTGGCAAACCACTAGCTTGGGGGCTCACCCGGTTCGGGAGTTCTGATGCCTTTCGTCCTGTTCACCGTCCTCCTCCTGGCGCTGCTCGTCATCTGGCTGGTCGGGACCTACAACAAGCTGGTGGCCCTGCGCAACAAGGCCGAGGAGAGCTGGTCCGGGATCGACGTCCAGCTTCGTCGCCGGGCGGACCTGGTCCCGAATCTGGTCGAGACCGTGAAGGGCTATGCCACCCACGAGGAGGGGCTGTTCACCCGCATCGCGCAGGCACGTGCCGCGATGTCCGGGGCCTCCTCGCCCCAGGACGCCGACACCGCCAACACCCAACTGGGCGGCGCACTCAAGAGCCTGTTCGCCGTCGCCGAGGACTATCCCGACCTGCAGGCCTCCACGAACTTCCTGCAACTGCAGCGGCAGTTGGCGGAAATCGAGGAGGAGTTGGCGTTCGCGCGGCGCTACTACAACGCCACCGTCGAGGACCTGAACACCGCGACGGAGACCTTCCCCTCGAACCTGATCGCCAATGCGTTCGGCTTCGAACGCCGCGCCTACTTCGACCCGGGCGGGGACGCCTTCGCCGTCCCTCGCGTGGACCTGGACCGCTGATGACCACCCGCCGACTTCCTGCCCTGCTCCTCGCGGTGCTCGCCACGGTGTTGATGGTCGCGGCGCCAGCGCAAGCACAGTCGGACGGCGACCGCGTCGACCGCCTGGTCGTGGACATCACCGTCGGCGACGACGGATCGTTCGACGTCCGTGAGCAGTGGACCGTCACGTTCGTCGGTCGCAACCGCGGCATCTTCCGCACCATCCCCGTCTCGTACGACATCCAGCCCGGCGGCTACGTCGAGGTGCCGGACGGCGAGGTGGGGGACTGGCAGCAGCGCCTGGGCATCGAGGACCTCAAGGTCGCCACCAGCGCTGGGGCCCCGAGCGACACCGAGATCACCCGGCCCGGACGACACGAGGCACCCGCCGACCTGCTCATCCGCGTGGGTGACCCTGACGTCACGATCACCGGCACCCACACCTACGAGTTCCGCTACCGGGTCGAGGGCGCGTTGCTGGCCGTGGACGAGGACACGACGCTGCTGCTCTGGAACGTCGTCGGTGGCCAGTGGCAGCTGCCCATTGACGCGACTCGCGTCGAGGTCCACACCAGCGGCCTCGTTGCCGGCGGGGCGGAGTGCGCCGTGGGGTTCGGGTTCACCCGATCCTGCAACACCCTCGACGATGCGGGCACGGACGTCGTTGCACAGGTCAGCGATCTCGAGCCTTTCACCCCGATCACCATCGGCGTGCCGATGCCCGCCGCCCTGACCCCGGCTTCGGAGCCGATCCTTCGTCGGCGTTGGCGCTTCGGCGAGGCACTGGCCGGTGACGGCCT
>CBDTZE010000446.1:0-2229 GCA_965364815.1 uncultured Nitriliruptoria bacterium
TCGTGGGTGTGACGACCGCGGCAACGACCGCGTTGCCGACGACCGCGTAGGCCCGGTAGTGGGCCAGGCTTGCGGCGCTCACGGCACCGATCAGCGACAGGAAGACGAGGATCAGCGGCACCTCGAAGACGAGGCCGAACGCGACCGCCGTCGTCAGCAGGAACGACAGGTAGTCGGCCGCGTTGAGGAAGGACGCCACACGCGGGCCCGCGAAGTTGAGCAGGACGTTGAGGCCGCGAGGGATCACGTAGTACGAGAACGCGATGCCGCCGGCGAACATGACCTGCGAGCCGACGACGAACGGCACGGCGTACCGCTTCTCCTTGCCGGTCAGCCCCGGTGCGATGAAGCGCCACAGTTGCCAGAACAGCACGGGCCCGGCCACGAAGAGCCCGAAGACGGCCGAGGCCTTGATCCGCAGGCTGAAGGCATCGAGCGGTCGGGTGGCGACCAGGACGCACTCGGACTCAGGACCGCCCGGGCGGAAGGCCGAGTCCACCGCGCAGTACGGCTCGAGCAGGAAGTCCAGGATCTGGTCGAAGAGCAGGTAGCCGACGATCGCCCCAAGCACGACGGCCAGGGCGGACTTGAACAGCCGGTCGCGAAATTCGGCCAAGTGCTCGATCAGCGTCATCTCGCCCGGCTCCGACCCTTCGGTCGGCGCAGCAGGTGAGGCGTCGGTCACGCCTTGTCGCCCTCCGTGGGCTGCTCGTCGTCCGCCATCGCTTCCTTGGTGGACTTGCGGAACTCACCGATGGACTCGCCAACGGAACGTGCGAGATCCGGGAGCTTGCGGCCTCCGAAGATCACCAGGACGATGACGAGAATGATGACGAGCTCTTGCGTGCCCACGAGGCGGTCCTGGATCGAGTGCGATGTTCCACGAGTGTAACCCTGCTGCGCGGGGTCAGTGAGGTCTCACCGTCGCTTGCGACGTCCTCGGTCGAGCGCGGCGGTGGCGTCCTGCAGCGAGGCCAACTCGGTGCGTGTGACCTCGGTGCCTCGACGAAGCGACTCGAGGGCCGGGTCGAGGGTCGACGACATCTGCGCGACCTCGCCCTTGAGCGCCTGCACCCGCTTGACGAGGACCAGGATCGCCATCACGACAACGCTGATGGCGACGATGGCAAGGAACACCACCAGGGCGGCGACGGGCGCGGTCACGGACTTCCTCGATGTGGACTGCCGGGAGCGTAGTGGCGCAGGCGAAAACGGCCGGACCCCGAGCACGCGCTCGGGGTCCGGCCCAGGAGGGGTCTGGTTGGGTCAGCGGTGCGAGTCGAGGTGCCCGATGGCCGCGTCAACGACGTCGAACTGCTCCAGCATGAAGTGGAAGTCGATGAGGTCATCCATGCTGAGCGGCGCGCCGACCGGCGGGTTCTCCGGGTGGGCCTCGCGGGTCTCGGCGGTGATCTCGTCGACGACGACGACGTCAACGCCGCCGGTGGTCAGCAGGCGGGCGATGCGTGCATCGGCCGGCTTGGTCACGACCTCGTCGCAGGTCGGGCAGTCGAACTTGTAGTTCGAGCCGTCGCGAACGTCGTGTTCCGTGTCGTCGTGGGTGCGGACGATCTGGAGGGCCACGTCACTGGGGCGCAGGTCGACCTCACCGCAGGAGGGGCAGGTGGCGCGAATGCGGGTCATGGCGTGGTTCCTCGTTGAAGCCGTTGCCTTTGATGACGGCCGTTCCACGGGGATCTTGACAACCCATGGCGGAGCTGGGCGTGATTTGGTCCCGATGGGCTAGTCCGGTGCACCGTTCCTGCCTCGGCGTTGGTCCAACCCGCCCAGCGGGTGGACCGAGCGTGCCGCGGCTGCCAGAAACTGTCAGGTGGCGTAGCGGGCCAGCGCCCGGTCGACGCGGCCGGCCAGCGAGGCCCGCAGGTCCGCGGGAGTCTCGATCGTGGCCGCACCGGACGACTGGAGCACCAAGGTCTCCACCCAACGGGGTGCATCGGTGCGTACAACGACCCGTGCGCCACCGTCCGCGTGCTCCTGGACGTGCTCGGGGGTGATCGCCTCCGCGACCCAACGTCCCTGCGGGGCCAGGTCCAGCACGACCTCGAGGTCGTCCTCGTGTGGGGCCCACTGCGGCGTCGGCAACTCTCCCGGGACCGGGTGGTTGGACGCATCGTCCAAAAGGCGGAGTTCGGTGATGCGGTCGAGGCGGAACGTGCGGGCAGCATCGGCTTCGAGGTCGTGGCCCTGCAGGTAGAGCCGGCCGCCCTC
>CBDTZE010000447.1:0-2226 GCA_965364815.1 uncultured Nitriliruptoria bacterium
GCCGCGTCGATTGCCAACTCCAGGCGAGGCACGCCGGCCACGCGCGGGGCCATGGCGCGTGAGGCGTCCACCAGCAGGACGACGTGCTGGTTCTGTTCCTGGCGCAACACGGTGGCGATCGGTCGCCCCGCCCGCGCAGACGCCATGGCGTTGATCCGGCGGAAGTCGTCATCCGGGTGGTGCTCGCGGAGGTGGTCGAACTCCGTGCCGTTGCCGAGCGTCCGCGTCCGACGGACGCCGGGCGTCAGGGCCACACGTCCCGACAGGCGCAGTTCCACCTCGGCGCGCCCCGGCAGTCGAGGCAGGACGCGCAGGCTGCCGGGCAGGTCGATGGTGGCCTGGCGACCAGCCAGTCCAAGCGCCCCGAACGAGCGCACGGTCAGCGGTCCGAAGGCCAGGTCGCCACGCCGGGTCGGCCGGACATCGGCGTGGACAGCCGCCTGGGAGCGGGCAGGGAGCCAGAGTCGGTGATCGCGAGGGTCGCGCCGCATGGACAGCGGCGTTGCGTCGTGCACGGCCAGCAGGACCCCCCGGTCGTGCACGTTGCGGACGGACAGCCCCACGCTGGTCGGGACCTCGATCGTGGTCGTCGACGGGGCCAGCCGTTCCCATCGCAGGTCATGCGGCGACAGCGAAGACAAGGCATCGCCGAGGATGACGATCCCCGCCACCGACGCCAGCAGCCAGAACCACAGGACCCCGGACCCCCCGACGAGGACGCTGCCGAGGGCGGCGAGCACGCCGGCAAGCCCGACGGCCGCTGCGGCCCTCGGTGCGAGGTGGAAGGGGCGGACGAGTTTCACGTCGCGGCGGCCCCAGCCGGCCGAAGCTCGGCGCCGGTCATCGGGGGACCGGGACGCGGTCGACGATCCCGGACAGGACCCGCGCGGCGGTGGCGCCCTCGAGCTCTGCCTCGGGGCGCACGACCAGGCGGTGCCGCCACGTCGGGGGGATCAGGGCCTTCACGTCGTCGGGGGTCACGAAGTCCCGACCCGAGAGCCAGGCCCACGCCTTCGAGGCGTGCAGCAGCATCGTGGTGCCTCGGGGGCTCACGCCCAGCGCCAGGGACGGCGACCGGCGCGTCTCTGCAGCAAGCGCGACCAGGTACGAGATGATGTCGTCGGAGACCGTGACGGCGTCGACCAGCGCGGCTCCGGCGGCCAGGTCGGCGGCGCCCGCGACGGGCTGCACCCCGATCAGTGCGTGGGGGTCCACGCCCTCGTCGTGCATCCGCAGGATCGCCTTCTCCTCGTCGCCACTGGGGTAGCCGAGCTCGATCGTCAGCAGGAAGCGGTCGAGTTGGGCCTCGGGGAGCGGATAGGTGCCCTCGAACTCGATCGGGTTCTGGGTGGCGATGACGAGGAACGGGTCGGGCAGCGACCAGGTGTCCCCGCCGGCAGAGACCTCGCCCTCCTGCATGGCCTGCAGCAGCGCGGCCTGGGTCTTGGGCGGGGTGCGGTTGACCTCGTCACCAAGCAGCAGGTTCGTGAAGATGGGGCCCGCCCGGAACTCCAGCGAGCCGGCCTCGGGGTCGTAGACGAGGTTGCCCGTCACGTCCGACGGCATCAGGTCTGGGGTGAACTGCACGCGCCCGAAGTCCAGTGCCAACGACCGTGCGAGGGCCTTGGCCAGCAGGGTCTTGCCGACGCCCGGCACGCCTTCCAGCAGGACGTGGCCGTTGACCAACAGTGCCGTCAGGAGGCCCCACGTGGCGGCCTCCTGGCCGATCACGACCTTGCCGACCTCCTCGCGCACGGCGAGCAGGGCGGCGCGCGGGTCGCCGGTCGTCTTGTTCGTGGCCATCAGCGTGACTCCAGGGATGCGAGCGTGGTGTGGACGTCGCGAGCGAGGCGTACGAGCCCCTCCTCGTCGACGGGAACGTCGGTCAGCAGCCGCAGGGCGGCCGCAGGTTGGGTGCCGGTCAGGTCAGCGAGGACCGCGGCGACATCGGCGGTCGGGGCGTCGAGTGGGATGCCCGAGCGGCGTCGGACCAGGTCGGCGAGGTGCGCCTGCAGTCGCCCCGAGACGTGGCCGCGGTCACCGGATTCCCGGAACAGGCCAGCGACGGACGGCAGGAGGGTCGAGGCATCGACGACGACCGCGCTGACCTCGGGGACCGGCGTTCCCAGGCGGCGCCACGAAGCCGCGACGACGACGCCGGCGGCGAGCCAGGCGGCCAGCACCAGGGCGCGGGCGGCGTCGGGCAGCGACGCCCAGAACCCTCCG
>CBDTZE010000448.1:0-2219 GCA_965364815.1 uncultured Nitriliruptoria bacterium
CCAGCGAGCCAGAGCCCGAGCCGTCGGAGTCTCCGATCATCAACCCGTAGTGGAAGGGGTCAGAGGACCGCCGCGTTCTCCCGCAGCGCCGCGACAGCACTGGCGTCGTAGCCCAACTCGGCCAGGATCTCGTCGGTGTGCGCCCCGAACTTCGGCGCCCCGGAGCGGACTTCCAGCTTGGTGCGCGAGAAGCGCGGGGCCGGGGCAGGCTGGGCATACCCGTCCACCTCGACGAAGGCGTCTCGCGCCACGTTGTGTGGATGGTCGGGCGCCTCGTCGAAGCGCAGGACCGGAGCCACGCAGGCGTCCGATTCGAGGAACAGCTGCGCCCATTCGTCCCGTGTCCGGGTGCGGAATCGCTCCTCGAACTGGGCGTGCTGCTGGTCCCAGGTGGTCTTGTCCCACTGGGCGTACTCCGTGGCGTCGAGCTCGAGCTTCGCGGCGAGTTCCGCGAAGAACTGGGGCTCGATCGGGCCGACGGCCATGTACTCCCCGTCGCTGGTCTCGTAACAGCGGTAGAACGGCGCACCGCCGTCCAGCATGTTGCTGCCACGTTCCGTGCGCCAGCCACCGATGTGCATCATCCCGTGGAAGGCCGCGGTCAGGCTCGCTGCCCCGTCGACCATGGCGACGTCGAGGACCTGGCCCTCACCGGAGCGCTCACGGTCGAACAGCGCACCCAGGACGCCGATCGCCAGGTACGTCCCGCCCCCTCCGAAGTCCGCGACGTAGTTGAGCGGCGGCGGTGGAGGACGGTCCGCGTCGCCGATGGCGTGCAGGCCACCCGCGACGGCGAGATAGTTGAGGTCGTGGCCGGCCCGGTTCGCCAGCGGGCCCTCCTGGCCCCACCCGGTCATCCGGGCGACGATCAGGCGAGGGTGCTCGGTGCGGAGTTCGTCTGGGCTGAGACCGAGGCGCTCCATCACGCCGGGCCGGAACCCCTCGACCAGGACGTCCGCCTCAGCGACCAAGCGCTTCACGACCTCGATGCCCTGGGGGGTCTTGAGGTCGACACCGATCGAGCGACGGCCACGGGCAAGGCCGTTCATCCCGATCGCGTTGATGTCGGTGCCTTGGACGGCAGCGAAGCGATCAACGCGAATGACCTCCGCGCCGAGATCGGCCAGCAGCATCACCCCGAACGGCGCCGGACCGATCGCTGCCAACTCGACGACCTTGACACCTGCAAGCGGACCCGCCATCCCTGCCTCCTTGGCTGAGGCGCGACGCTAGGCGAGCGTGCGCAGATCCAGGACATCGCCCGTCGTCCAACGCGACGACCGGACCAGGTCCCACAGCCGTCTCGCGGTGTCGTCCGCTGAGGCCAACTGATCGTTGGCGTGCAGTTCACGGAAGCGTTCGACGTTGGGAAAGTCGGCCGCGTCCGTCGATCGGATCAGCGCCTGCATGCCCGTGGCCACCACACCGGGTGCGACGGCG
The DNA here is from genome assembly GCA_965364815.1 of uncultured Nitriliruptoria bacterium. GTDB lineage: Bacteria > Actinomycetota > Nitriliruptoria > Nitriliruptorales > Nitriliruptoraceae > CBDTZE01. The sequence continues at coordinate 1,441 of CBDTZE010000448.1, forward strand.
AGCACGCCCACCGGGTCGACACCCGATGCCTCGGATCGGCGTCGTTGTTCCGCACCGACATGCCGGACCCAGTGGTCGACCGCAGCCTTCGCCGGGCCGTAGCCAGACCATCCCTCGTAGACCGACGCGGCAGCCCCTGAGGTGATCTGCACCAGGGTCCGGCGCCCGGGGTGTCCGGTGACCGCCGCCAGGAACGCATTGCCCAGCGCGACGGGCGAGACCATGTTGAGAACGGCCTGGTCGGTGGCAGCCGCAGCGTCGACCTCACCTGCGAACCCGACGGGGACCAGCGTCGCAGCGTTGTGGACCAGCACCACGCGTTCCGCGTCGGGGACGGCGCCGATCTCCTCGGCGATGATCGCCGATGCCTCGTCGATGCCGTCGCGAGTGGACAGGTCCACGTGGCGACGAAGGGCATCGCCGACGTCCTCGGTGGGTGCCGAGCGCGACAGCAGGACCATGCGCGTCGGGCGTTCCGGCCACTGCCGCGCCAGGGCCGCCCCGAGCCCACGCGATCCGCCAGTGATGATGACGAGGTTCATGCCAGCACGCCCGGGTTCATGATCCGGTTCGGATCCAGTTCCCCACGCACGGCCTCCCAGACCCGCCCCATGGGCTCCGGTCGCTGCTGGCGCCACCACGGTGCATGATCGCGACCGACCGCGTGGTGGTGGGTGATGGTGCCGCCCGATTCGATGATGGCGTCCGCTGCGGCGGCCTTGACCTCTGCCCACTGCGCCGGCCGGTCCGTCCCCCGCCCCGGCGTGATGACCGTGAAG
>CBDTZE010000449.1:0-2200 GCA_965364815.1 uncultured Nitriliruptoria bacterium
GGCGAGCCGTTGTTGCGCCGGGGCCTGCCCGACCTCGTGGCCATGCTGGTCGCGATCGAAGGGATCGCCGAGGTCAGCCTGACCACCAACGGGGTCCTGCTGCCGGGGCGTGCCAAGGACCTTGCGGAGGCGGGCCTCGGCCGCGTGACGGTCTCCCTCGATGCGATGGACGACGCCACCCACCGGGCCGTCGCTGACACCGACGTGCCCGTCGCGTCGGTCCTGGCCGGAATCGACGCTGCGGTCGAGCACGGCCTCGGCCCCGTCAAGGTCAACGCGGTGCTGCGCCGTGGCGTCAACGAGGACCAGGTCGAGCCGCTGGCGGCGTACGGACGCGACCGCGGCGTGACCATGCGGTTCATCGAGTTCATGGACGTCGGGACCACGAACCACTGGGAACTGGCCGAGGTCGTCCCGTCATCCGAGGTCGTTGCCCGCATCGCGGCGCAGTGGCCGTTGGAACCCGTCGGTGCCGAACGCCCCGGCGAGGTCGCCACACGCTTCCGGTACACCGACGGCGCGGGCGAGGTCGGCGTCATCTCCTCGGTGACCGCGCCGTTCTGCGCGGACTGCTCACGGGCTCGACTTTCCAGCGTCGGCGAGGTCTTCACGTGCCTGTTCGGCACGTCGGGGACGGACCTGCGCGGCCCGTTGCGTGAGGGCATGGACGACGACCGGCTGCGTGCCACGATCGCGGAGCTCTGGGGCCGTCGCGACGACCGTTACAGCGAACTCCGCGCCGCCACCTCGACCGACGAGGGCCCTGACGGCCGCGTCGAGATGTCCTACATCGGCGGCTGAGCGGCTGCCCGGGGGGTCAGTGACCCGTGTCGCCTGCCAGGAGTTGCAATGCGTGCGGCAGGATCGGCAGGACCGCCTCCAGTGACTCGATCGCGCCCTTGCGCGAGCCCGGGAGGTTCAGGATCAGCGTCGTCCCACGGATGCCGCAGACGCCCCGACTGAGATCGGCCAGTGGGGTGGTGGCGCGCCCCGCTGCTCGCATGGCCTCGGCGAGCCCCGGCGCCTCCCGGTCGATGACCTGGCGAGTTGCCTCCGGGGTGACGTCCCGGCGTGCGAAGCCGGTTCCACCGGTGACGATCACCAGGTGCCGACGATCCACGTCACTCATGCGCCGCAGGACGTGGGCGATCTGGTCACGCTCGTCGGCGACCACGACGTGCTCGGCAACGGGGAGGTCGGCCTGTTCCAGCAGATCGGCGAGCATCGGTCCGGCCGTGTCTGTCGCCGTGCCGGCAGAGACGCGGTCGGAGCAGGTGATGATGGCGCTGGTCCTGGCGGCCACGAGGCTCCGTACGTCCGGCGGTTGCGTCAGCTCAGGATAGGGGGACCCCAAGCAGCTTCGGCAGTTCGCCGGGCGTCGTCGCCAGGGCCTGCGCCCCGGCGTGACGCAGTTCGTCCTCGTCGCCGATGCCCCACAGCACGCCGACCGTTCGGGTGCCGCAGACGATGCCGGCCTCGACGTCGAACTGGGTGTCGCCGACCATGGCGACCGAGCCCGGCGCATTCGCCATGCCGAGGTCCTCGAGCGCACGGTGGAGCTTGGCGGACTTGGGCTCGGTCAGGGCGTCGAGGTCGGGTCCGTACAGGTCCTCGAAGAAGTCCAGGACGCCGGCTGCCGCGGCGATCGGGCGTGCGTAGGCGTGGGGCTTGGACGTCACGATCATCATCGGCATCCGGGCCGCGAGCCAGGCCAGGATCTCCTGGATGCCCGGGAAGGCGACCGTGTCCCGGATCGCGATCTCGGGGTAGACGGCCCGGTAGTGGTCGACGGCTTCCATCCCGCGGGCCGGATCGCCGCCACCTTCTCCGAGGAGGCGCTCCATGGTGGCCAGCAGGGGTGGTCCGATGAACTGGTGGAGCTCGGCCTCGGGGCGCCGGGCCAGGCCCACCGCATCCAGCGCGTGGTTGATCCCGGCGGAGATCGGTCCGCGGGAGTCGACGAGGCAGCCATCGAGGTCGAAGCAGACGGCGCGCACGGCAGTCACGGTCGGGGTGGTCATCGTCCGGTTCTCCCGGGGCAAACCGCCGCCCCCGGCGCAGGCCGGGGGCGGAGGTGGATCATCGTGCGGCGTTGGCGGTCAGGCCGGGACGTCGGGGTTCTTCAGCCAGCTCATCATCGAGCGAAGTTCCTTGCCGACCTTCTCGATCGGCTCGTCCTGGCCCTCGGCCTTCATGCGGC
>CBDTZE010000450.1:0-2198 GCA_965364815.1 uncultured Nitriliruptoria bacterium
GTGAGCCTCAGAGGGGCACGAAACGGCCCCCTGGCGCTCACTCGACGGCGCGGCGCGGGGCGAGGGGGGACCCAGGGAAACGCCGGAGGGCGGCGCCAGTGGCGCCGCCCTCCGGGACGTGCAGTGATGCTGGGCCGAAGCTCAGCAGCAGCGACCGTTGATCAACGGAACGGCTGCGGGTAGTGCAGGCCGCCGTTGGTCCACAGGGCGTTGAGCGAGCCCTCGCGGGTCAGGCCCAGCGGGGTGTTCTCGCCGACGTGGCGCTCGTACATCTCGCCGTAGTTGCCGACGGCGGTGATCATGTTGACGGCCCAGTCGGCCGGGAGGCCGAGACCGGAGTCGTACACGGTGCCGTCTTCGGTCGTGAGACCGAGGAAGCGCTGGATGTCCGGGTCATCGGACGACATGAAGTCGCCGATGTTGGCGGAGGAGATGCCGAACTCTTCGGCCTGGAACGAGCCGTAGACGACCCAGGTGACGATCTGGTCCCACTTGGAGTCGCCGTCACGGGTACCCGGTCCGAGCGGCTCCTTGGAGATGGTTTCCGCGAGGATGCGGAAGTCGGTCGAGGACGCGGACTTGATACCGGCGAGGCCGGACTTGTCCGTGGTCATCGCGTCGCACTGACCGGCCTCGAGGGCCGGGATCAGCTGGTTGTTGTCAGCGAAGGGCGACGGGGTGTAGTCGATGCCTGCACCGCCGAGGGCGGACGACAGGTTGAGCTGCGTCGTCGTACCGGACAGCACGCAGATGGTGGTGCCGGCGAGGTCCGCGAGGGTCTGGATGCTGGAGTCCGCGGGGACCATGAAGCCCTGGCCGTCGTAGAACGTGGACGGCTGGAAGGTGACACCCTCGACGCCGTCACGCGTGGACGTGGCCGTGGTGTTGCGGATGAGGACGTCGATCTCACCGGACTGGAGGGCGGTGAAGCGCTCCTGTGCGGTCAGTTCGCGGAACTCAACCTTGTCGGCGTCACCGAGAACGGCGGCGGCAATGGCGCGGCAGTAGTCGGCGTCGAAGCCCTGCATGACACCGTCGGCGTCGGGGGCTGAGAAGCCGGGCAGCTGGCCGGACACACCACAGACCAGTTCACCGCGGGCGATGACTGCTGCGAGGACGTCGGTGGCTGAGCCACCGTCCTGGGACCCGGCGTCAACGTCGGGCGTGTCGGTCTCTGCTCCATCGTCGGCACACGCGGTGGCGAAGAGGCCAACAGCGAGGGCGAGGGCGGGGAGCTTGCTCCACTTGGTCATACGCACAGGGGAACCTCCTAAAGGTTCATCGGAATTGGGGCAGCCTGCCGGCCGTCGTCGAGACGAATGGACGTTCGACGGTCCCCACCATGCCAACCAACCTACTACCTGCCTCGTTGGATGGGGAGGCCCCTGCGCCGATTCGTCGCCCTCAGCGCACGAGCGGACAGCGGAGGCCAATCTGCGTCGAAAAGGTCCGGAACGTCCGTTTTGGTCAGCGACGCAGGGTCGCGACGACCTCGACGTGGTGGGTTTGGGGGAACAGGTCCAGTGGCTGCGCCCCGACGAGGCGGTAGCCGTGGTCCGCGAGGGCGCGGGCGTCGCGGGCGAGCGAGGCGACGTCGCAGGCGACGTAGACGATCGTCTCCGGGCCGGCCTTGGCGAGGCCCTTGACGACCTCGAGGCCAGCGCCGACCCGGGGCGGGTCGAGCACGACGACGTCCGGGGCGTCGGCGGCCTCGAAGCTGGCGACGAACTTCTGGACGGCCTGCTCGCGCACGTCGACGGCGACGCCCGCGGCGTCGGCGTTCACGCCGCACCAGTGGCTGGACTTCGCGTGGCCCTCGACGGAGACGACCTCGGCACCGGCCGTCGCAAGCGGCAGGGAGAGCAGGCCCACGCCGCCGTACAGGTCCCAGGCCAACGCCCCGGTCACGTCACCGACGGCGGCCAGCACGGCCTCGACCAGTGCGTCCGCGCCCTCGGTGTTGGCCTGGAAGAAGCAGGAGGCGTCGAAGGCGAAGGTGTGGCCGCCCACCTGCTCGGTCAGTTCGCCGGTGCCGCGGAAGGGCAGGATCTTGCCGTCGGGCTGACGCAGCAGGACGTCGATGTTCTCGCCCTCGTCGGGCAGCTGCAGGCCGCCCTCGCCCGGCTCGATGACCATGGCCAGCGCACCGGTGCGGTCGTGGCCGCGGACCTCGACGCCGGCGATGCCCTCGGACTGGC
>CBDTZE010000451.1:0-2195 GCA_965364815.1 uncultured Nitriliruptoria bacterium
GATGTGCACCAGACCCTCGATGCCCTCCTCGACCTTGACGAACGCACCGAACGGAACGAGCTTCGTGACTTCACCCTCGACGACGTCGCCGACGGGCACCTCACGTGCGAAGCGGTTCCACGGGTCCTCCTGGGTTGCCTTGAGCGACAGCGACACGCGCTCGCGCTCCAGGTCAACATCCAGAACCTCGACCTCGACCTCATCGCCAACCTCGACGACCTCGGACGGGTGGTCAACGTGCTGCCAAGACAGCTCGGAGACGTGCACCAGGCCGTCGACGCCACCAAGGTCCACGAAGGCACCGAAGTTGACGATGGACGACACGACACCCTGACGGATCTCGCCCTTCTGCAGCGACTCGAGGAACTCGGTCCGGAACTCGGACTGGGTCTCTTCGAGGAACTTGCGGCGGGACAGGACCACGTTGTTGCGGTTCTTGTCGAGTTCGATGATCTTGCACTCGAGCTGCTCACCGACGAACGGGTTGAGGTCGCGAACGCGACGCATCTCGACCAGCGAGGCGGGCAGGAACCCACGCAGGCCGATGTCGAGGATGAGGCCACCCTTGACGACCTCGATGACCGTGCCGACGACCGTGCCGTCGTCCGTGTAGATCTTCTCGATCGTGCCCCAGGCCCGCTCGTACTGCGCGCGCTTCTTGGACAGGACCAGGCGACCCTCTTCGTCTTCCTTGTTCATCACAAGGGCTTCGACCACGTCACCGATCTGGACAACGGCGTGGGGGTCGACGTCCATCTTGATGGACAGCTCGCGGACGGGGATGACGCCTTCGGACTTCCAACCAATGTCCAGCAGGACCTCGTCGGGGTCGATCTTGACAACAACACCCTCGATGACGTCGCCGTCATTCATCGGCTTGAGGGTGCCTTCCATGGCGGCCTCGATGTCGAGGTCTCCAAGGTCGTTCTCAACAATCGCCTCGCCGGTGGAGGTCATGGCTCCGCCGGGGTTCTGGGAGACGACGACGGGCTCAGTCGCCTCTGGGTTGGCTTCGTAGGATTCGGACACGGTCTGGGTCTCTGTTCGTTTGGGTTTTCTGGACAGTGCCGGGTTCGGTGACGCAACCCCTGGTGACCTGACCGCATCCACGGTCTGGCCGTCGGGGGTGAGAGGTCGCCGGATCCGGCGTGCGCAGCGGCAAGGTTGCCCGTGAGGGCGTTCCCGGCTCGTGGTGCGCGAACTGCGCAGGATACCGTGAGCCCGACACCCAGCCCCCTGCAACGAGTGGTTTCGCCGTGCTCCGTCGACGTCACGAGGACGACCCGGACTGGGTCGTCTCCAAGGTCCCGGACGACCTGCCTCCCGCCGCCCTGACCGCCCCGTTGCGCGTGGATCAGCTGGCCGCCACCTGGAACGCCGACGAGGCCCGTGCCGAGTTCCGCGTCGTCGTGCGCGACGCCGATGGCAAGCGCTGCCCCAACGTCTCCGTGGAGGCCACGGTGACCGGTCCGGGGCGTTCGGCGACCGCGCAGATCACCACCTCGATCATGGGTGCTGCGCTGTTCCGCATGGCGGACGGCCCGGGCGAGTACGAGGTCGAGGTCCTGGACGTCGGGGCGCACGGCATCGCCTGGGACCCCGACCTCGGCCCGCTGACGGCCACCGTCGAGGCCTGAGCCCCGACGGTCAGTGCTTCTGGGCGTCGAACCAGGTCGGGCCGGCGGCGGTGTCGACCTCGAGCGGGACGGCGAGGTCGGCGACACCGGCCAGTTCTCGCTCGACCAGCGTGGTCGCGGCGGCGAGTTCGTCGTCGGGGCATTCCAGGATGACTTCGTCGTGGACCTGGAGCACCATGCGCGAGCGAAGGCCCTCAGCGGTCAGCGCGGCGTCCACCCGGATCATCGCGATCTTGATGACGTCGGCGGCCGTGCCCTGGATCGGGGCGTTGAGTGCCATGCGTTCGGCCATCTGGCGACGCTGGCGGTTCCCCGACAGCAGGTCCGGAAGATAACGACGGCGTCCGAACAGGGTCGTCGTGTAGCCGTCGCGACGTGCGTCCTCGACGGCCGCGTCGAGGAAGCGGCTGATGCCGGGGAAGCGCGCCATGTAGGCGTCGATGATCTCGCTGGCCTCGCCCGGTGGGATGCCCAACTGCTGGCCCAGGCCGAACGCGGACAGGCCGTAGGCGAGGCCGTAGTTGACGGCCTTGGCGCGATCGCGGAGCGTCGAGTCCA
>CBDTZE010000452.1:0-2184 GCA_965364815.1 uncultured Nitriliruptoria bacterium
ACTGCGACGGCTGCGTGGCGTATCACGCCAAGGGCGCCGCCCAGAAGGGTGCCAGCCGTGAGGAGACGGCCGAGGTGTTGGCCGTCACCCTGCTGATGGCCGGCGGCCCGGCGTCCGTCTGGGCACCGCGTGCCCTCGCGGCCTACGACGAGTTCGCGCTGGCCATGCGCGAGTCCACGGACGACGCCTGACCCGTTTGCACGGGGATGCCGGCACGACCAGGGGTCGCGCCGGCATCGGCCGTTCCTGCGGTCAGCGAGACCGCAGGGTCCGGTTGTTCTTCGGCTCGCGACGGTTCTTGTCGTCCGAGATCTGACGGATCAGTTCCTCACGCGCCTCCACGATCGCGCCGTCGACCTCGGGGAGCTCTGAGGTCGCCACCATCGTTGGACGTCCGGCCACGCGTGCCTCGAGGACGGTTCGTTGGCTGACGGTGTCCCGCTCCTTGATTCCCAGGTGCAACTCGACGCTGTCGTCGCCGAAGGAGCGGAGTCGCTCGTCGAGGCGCCCGAGGAGTTCGACCACGTGGTCGAACTCGGAGGCGTGGAAGCCGTGCGTCAACTGCAGGGCATTGGCGACAGTGGCCGTGGTCATGCTCGGTCCTTGTGAAGGGTCAAGACTGACGTTAGGCAGGCCACCTGACGACCAGCAGGGCCGAAGGGCACAGGACCTCGGGACCTCCGGCAGACAGCTCTCAGCTGAGCAGATCGACCATCAGGTCGTTCGACAAGCCCTCGAGCGCGCCCGTCAGGTCGGCCCGGGAGACGCCGGCCGGCAGTCGCACGGCCGCCACGGCCCGGAACAGGGGGCTGGCCGACATCGCAGCCGACTCCGTGGACGTCGCCAACTCGACGATGGTTGCACCGAGCAGGGCAAGGGCGTGCGAGACCTCGTGCACGATTCCCGGACGGTCGGCGCCGACGACCTCGAAGCGGACCGTCTCTGCGTCGACGGCGACGTCCGAAGCACTGCGTGCCGTGACGTCCATCAGGCCCTGGTCGCGAAGCGGCGCGAGTCCGTCGAGGAAGTCCTGGGCGCGATCCGTGGGGACCCGGACGAGCACCATGCCAGCGAACATGCCAGCGAGTTCGGCCATCTGGCTGCGCTCCCAGGTGCCGCCGTGCTGGACGACGACCTCCGAGAGCGCGTCAACGAGTCCGGCGCGGTCGGCGCCGATCATGGTCAGTACGTAGGTCTCCATGACCGGCACCGTAGTCCCGCGGCGATTCTTCTCGCCGCAGAACCTTGACCTTTCGGCCACGGCCAGGCGGACGGTCAGGCGTACTGGCTGACCTCGAAGATCTGGTCGGCCACCATCCCGTGGCCGTCCTCGTGGACCCGGCTGACCGTTGCCGCGTCGGGCCCCTCGGCAAGGCAGAAGATCTTGCCCTTCTCGTGGTCGACCCAGTAGGTCTGGTACGAGACGCCGTACTTGCCCTGCGTTTCGAGGTCCTTGGCGTGGGCGCCCGCCGCGTCTTCCGCGGTGAGGCCATGACCGAGGTCGTGGACATCCATGAACAGTGCCATGCGCGTGCTCCTTCGAATTGGTTCAGCAGATGGGTCAAGTCTGCGCTCGACGGGACCGTCCCGATAGTTCACGATCTGAAGCAAGGACGGACGGGGCGATCCATGAGCGAATACAGCCAGCCTGCAGGAGTGGTGGCTGGTCCTGACGGCTGACGAAGCAGACATCTGCGACGACGACCCGGGCCACGAGGTCGACGTCACGGTCACCGCCGACCTGCTCGCACTGACAAATGTCTGGATGGGCGACCTCGACTGGTCCGACGCCGTACGCGACGAGAGCGTCCAGGTGGCCGGCCCGGAAGAGCTGCGACGAGCGCTGCCGCGCTGGCTGAAGCTGTCGATGTTCGCCGGTGTTCAGCGCGTCAGCTGAGCCCCAACTCGCGGGCTCGCGCAGCCGCAGCGGTGCGATTGGGTACAGCGAGCTTGCCCAACACGTTGCTCACGTGGATGGACACCGTCTTGGGCGAGATGAACAGCTGCTCGGCGATCTCGCGGTTGGTCATCCCCGCGCAGAGGAGTTCGAGGACGTCCGTCTCTCGCGGAGTCAGGCCCACATCCCCGCCGGTGAGCTGAACGCCAACCACGGTCAACCGCGCGCGCCGCACGATCTCGTCGAGGCGCTCGACCAGCCACGTCGCACCCCACGCATCAGCATCA
>CBDTZE010000453.1:0-2181 GCA_965364815.1 uncultured Nitriliruptoria bacterium
GACCTGCGTGCTGATCGTGTTCGCCAGCGGCAGCGCGAACGCCACCTCGGTGTCGACGCCGACACCGGTGACGGTCAAGGAGACGTCGTCGGGCGTGACCGCGTTGTCGCCGTTGCCGTCGTCCAGCAGGCCCAGGCCGGACGGAAGGTCGCCCAGCAACGGGGCCAGCAGGTCGGGCAGGGCGGGGTCGATGACCGCGAGGTCGGCCAGGCCGTCCTCGCCCTCGCCGAACACGACGTACAGGACGCCCTGGGCCACCGCCAACGGGTCGACACCCTCGCGGTCCGCGGCGTCGAGCGCGTCCTCGATCGTGTCGCGCCCCGAGGTCGCGAGGGCCGTGAAGGGCTCACGAAGGTCGCCGTTGATGAGCGTCAGGGCATCGCCCAACAGCGGGACGTTGTCCCCGTAGAACTCGTACTCGCGCAGCCAGTTGTCGGCAATGCTGGTGAGCGTGTCCGCGATGCCGCTGGCCAGCTCGGTGCGGTGGGTGACCAGCAGTCGGCCAGCAGCCGGTTCGTCAGCAGCCTGCGCCGCCGCTGTCCAAGGAAGCCCTGTCACCGCCATGCCAACGGCAAGAGCAGCTGCGACGGACTTCGAAAACGGCAAGCGCAACAAAATGGGATACCCGGGTCCGCGGATGGAAGACCCTAGGTGATCACTCGGTCAGGCCGATCTTGATACGGCGGAAGCCCCTGCCCTTGTTGTCGACCTTCAGGATCTTGATCGCCCCGACCTCACCGGTCGCCCCGACGTGGGTGCCCCCATCGGCCTGGCGGTCCAACCCGACGATGTCGATGACGCGCACTTCGCGCAGGCCGGCCGGCAACAACGACACCTTGGTCCGGATCAGCGAGGGGTCCTGGTCGGCCTCCTCGCGCGGAAGGAACGCCACCTCGATGGGCCGGTCGGAGGCCAGTTGGGCGTTGAGTTCGTCCTCGATGGCCTGCAGGTCGCGTTCGCGGTCCCAGTCGGCGATCTCGAAGTCCAGGCGCCCCGTCCCGGGCTCCATGTTCCCGCCCGTGACGGGCGACTGGAACCGCTCCCAGACCACGCCACACAGGGCGTGCATGGCGGTGTGGGTCCGCATCAGCTTGAGGCGACGGTCCCAGTCCAACTGCCCTCGCACCGCCGTCCCGACCGCCGGCAACGCGTCCGCGGTCCCGTCGCCGGACGTCACCCAGTGCCACACGCCTCGTGCGTCGTCGTCGACGCGGGCGACCTCGAGGCGGTCCTCGCCGACCCACAGCTCCCCGACGTCGCAGGGCTGCCCACCACCGCCGGGATAGAAGACGGTGCGATCCAGCAGGACCGCGCCCTCGTCCGGGTCGACCTCGACGACGGCCGCGTCCATGACCTGCTCGTAGGCCTGCGTGGCGTAGATCTTGTCGGTCATGGCACTCCGAGAACGGTCGGCGACGACCCTAACGGGAGCGAGGCCACGTCTCTTCGGCAAGTGGCGGCGCCATCACCACGCGGTGCCCGCCGGCGCGCTTGGACTCGTACATCGCCTGGTCGGCGCGGGCGACCAGGGCGGACGGGTCCTCGCCGGGCTCGGAGACGGCCATGCCGACGGCGGCGCGGATGCCGTCGATCTCCGGGACCTCATCGACGGGCCCCGCAAGGGCCCAGAGCGCCCGTTGACCGATGCTGCGAGCCAGTTCCACGTCCGAGGTCCGCAGCAGCAGGACGAACTCGTCGCCGCCCAGCCGGGCAGCGACATTGCCGGGGCCGGCGGCGTCACGCAGTCGGTGGGCTGCGGCCACCAGGATCCGGTCTCCGGCATCGTGGCCGATCTCGTCGTTGACGGCCTTGAAACCGTCGAGGTCGAGGTAACCGACGACCACACGGTCGCCCGCCACCATGGCCGCCACCAACTCTCGCTCGAACGCGGAGCGGTTGTGCAGGCCGGTGAGCGCGTCGCGGCTGACACGCCGTTCCAGCTCGGCCTCGCGCGTCTCCGCCTCGTCCAGCTCCTGGCTGATGAGGTGACGGTGCAGCGCCGAGGTCGCTGCCGCCGTGAACGTGCGCGCCAACTCGACGTGGGTGCCACCGAAGGGGCCCAGCGGTCGGCCGGAGAGGACGACCGCGCCCGTGGCGGCTCGGACGGCCATCGGCGCGACCAACATCTCCGGCGTGCCGACGGCCTCGCCCAACGCGTCGAGGCTGCTGTCCTTGCGACGC
>CBDTZE010000454.1:0-2178 GCA_965364815.1 uncultured Nitriliruptoria bacterium
GGTCAGGCGCGGGAGATCCAGCGGTCGGCGACCTGCAGGCGCTTCTCCAACTGCTTCACCGTGGCCTCGGCGATCTTCTGGATCCCGGACTCCGCGTTGAGCTTGCCGTTGATCCCGGCGTGGTCCATGCCGGTCAGGATCGCCAGCATGCCGACGCGGTCGCTGTTGGCCTGGCGCAGTTCCTTCTTGCGGCGCGAGGTCGACACTGGGGCGAGGTCTGGCGCGGCCTCGTCCGCCTTGCCGGAACCTCGACGGGGTGGCGGAGGCGGCAGTTCGAACAGCAGGTTCGGGTCGTCGTCGAGGGGGTCCTCGTGGATCGCGTCCTCGGGGTGGTGGTCGTCGAAGATGTTGCCCGGGTCGTGGACCTCGGTCGCGACGGCCGACAGGGCGGCGAACATCGACAGTTGGCCGTCCGGGTCCTCAGGGGCGGCGTCGAAGGCGGTCGGGTCCTGCAGCCCCTCGGCCTCGCGGACCTTCAGGCTGTGGCGACGCTCCAGCGCGATGTTCGCCGACAGGAAACGCAGGCGAGGGTCGTCGGGCAGGAAGAAGAAGGCCTTCTGGCGCCGCATGCCCTTGGTCCAGCGGATGACGCGCCCCACGGCCTGGCGGAAGAAGAGTTCTGTGACCGTGTTGGTCGCCCAGACGCCGACGCGCAGCCGTGGGATGTCGACACCCTCGGACACCATCCGGACGGCGACGATCCACGGGTCGCGCGAGGCGCTGAAGGCGGTGATCTTGTCCGAGGCCTGGGGGTCGTCGCTGGTGGCGATCACGGCCTTGGCACCGAGCTTGCCCAGCAGGACGGTGATGGCCTGCGCGTGCTCGACGTCCATGGCGATGACCAGGCCGGCCGCGGCCGGGTGGGTCTCGCGGATCTCGACGAGGCGTTCGTTGGCCTGGCGCAGGACGCTGGGCAACCACTCACCGGTCGGTGACAGGGCGGTGCGCAGGCGCTGGGCCTCGGCGGGGCGGTCGATGACGTCGTCGAAGCTGGCGGACATCTCCGTGCCGTCGGGCGCCATCCACTCCATGTGCCCACCGATGCGTGGGAAGAAGACGGGGCGCACGACGCCGCCGTCCTCCAACGCATCGCCGTAGCCGTAGGTGAAGTGGCTGACGGCCTCGTCGAAGGCGTACTCCACGAACGGGATCGCGTTCTGGTCGCTGCGGAACGGTGTGCCCGAGAGGCAGAGGCGCCGCGCCGCGGGTTCGAAGGCCTCCAGCAGGGTGTCGCCCCAGGCGCGGTCCGTGCCGGCGTGGTGGACCTCGTCGAGCACGATGATCGCGTCGTTCGCCGGCCCGCGGAACGGGCGCGGGTTCATCGCAACCTGCTGGTAGGTCGTCACGATGCCGTGCATGTCGGTGGGCCAGCCGTCGCGCGGATTCCACTCCGGCTCCAACTGCAGCCCGAACCCTTCCGAGGCCGCGTCCGCCCACTGCAGCTTGAGGTGCGAGGTCGGGGCGACCACGATCACGCGGCGGTGCGGGAAGGCGGCCAGGTCACGGACCACGGCCGTCAGCGCGAACGTCGTCTTGCCAGCGCCCGGCGTGGCGACCGCGAGGAAGTTCTTCGAGGGATGGGTCTCGAGCTTGTCCAAGGCCGCGCGCTGCCAGGCACGCAGTCGGATCGCTCGGCTCATCGGTGGAAGGTCCTGGCTGGGTCGGGGCGGGCCGCGGGTCGGCGGCGGGGTGCTGGTCCGCGACGGTACGACGCCCCGGTGACGCCCCCGTCGCGGCGGCTCGGCGGCTGACCTTCCCGTCCGCCTTGCGTGCATCGACGACCGGTTTGGGCCGAAAAGTGGGCTTCGATGCACGCAAACTGGTTGGCGGGGTGGGTGGGGGGTCAGTCGGTGATGCTGGCGACGACCTCGAGGACCTCGTCGCCGTACTTCTCCAGCTTGCTGGGGCCCACGCCCCGGCACTGGGCCAGGGTGCGCAGGTCCTGGGGCCGGACCTCGGCGATCTCCAGCAGGGTCACGTTCCCGAAAATCGTGTAGGCCGGCTTGCCCGTGGACCGAGCCAACTCACCACGCCACGCCCGTAGTGCCTCGAACAGGTTGCGGTCAGCGGGCCCGGCGGCGGCGATGGCTTCGTCGGTCGAGGCAGGAGCCGGACGCCGCTGGCGATCGTCTGGCCTGGACCCGGGCGCTGACCCGCCGCCGGGGCCACTGCCGGGCC
>CBDTZE010000455.1:0-2170 GCA_965364815.1 uncultured Nitriliruptoria bacterium
CCACACGAACACCACCCGGGTGACGACGTGGGTCATCGCGGGAGCCATCCTCTTCCCGCTCATCCTTGCCGGGGTCCTCATCCGGTGGACCGGTGTCGGCCAGGACGCGGAACCCGGAGCCCAGGCCCGCGCCGGTGCGATCGTCGCGGTCGACGGGGGCGCGTTCTCCCTGTGGGCCTCGAACGACGACGGGTCAGCCGTCCGGTGGAATCCGTGCGAGCCCATCCGGTGGGTGTTCAACCCCAACGGCGCCCCCCTCGGTGCCGTGACGGAGTTGCAGAAGGCCATGGTCCGGATCACCGACGTCAGCGGCATCGAGTTCGACTACCTCGGCGAGACCCACGAACTGCCGACGCGCAACCGCAGCCCCTGGCTGCCGGACACCTACGCCCCGGAACACTGGGCCCCGGTCCTGGTCGCCTGGAGGACGCCGGAGTCGACCGACGCGCCGCTGGGCGAGCACGACCGCGCCGTCGCCATCCCCGTCGCCGTCGGAACCTCGAAGAACCGCGTCTTCGTGACGGCGCAGGTCATCTTCAACGAGGACCTCGCCGGCACCCCCGGGTTCACCGATCGACGGCGTTCGATCGGCATCACGATGCTGCATGAACTCCTGCACGTCGTGGGCCTGGGCCACGTCGACGACACCAGCGAGATCATGTTCCCGTTCCCGGTTGCCGGCAACGCGGACTTCGGGATGGGCGACCTCGCCGGGATGGCCGCCGTGGGAGCCGAGCACGGCTGCCTCGACGTGCCCGAACCCGAGGACATCGAAGTGACCTACGCCTCCTGATCAGGCGACGGCGTTCGCCGCGGCTGCCATGTCGAGGTCCTTCTGGGTGACCTTGTTGTCGGCGTCATGCGTGGTGAATCGCAGGCCGACCCGGTTCCAGACGTTCGTGAGTTCGGGGTGGTGGTTTCGCTGCTCCGCCTCGAAGCCGAGACGGACGATGAAGGCCAGTGCTTCGCGGAAGTTCCCGAAGGTGAACTCCTTGACCAGCGCGTCATCCTGCGCCTGCCAACCATCCAGACCGGGCAGCGCGTCCTGCAGTTGTGCTTGGGTGAGTGGTTCCACTTCGGTGGCCTCCGGATCGGGAGGACAACCCAACCACGCGAGGTCAGTGGGATGCGCGAGTTGCCGATGTTCCCCCTCGGGCACGCCGTGCTGCCCGGCACGATCCTGCCCTTGCACCTGTTCGAGCCGCGCTACATCCAGTTGCTGCTGGACGTCGGCGCCGGCGACGGCACCTTCGGAACGGCCCTGATCACTCGTGGCCGGGAGGCAGGAACCGATGCGGATCAGGCCCGCGCCGACCGCGGCACGTTGATCCGCATCCTGCAGCACGAACGCATCGACACCGATGACGGCAGCCTCCGCTACGCGCTGGTCGGGGCCGCCGAGTCCCGGCTGGAGGTCGTCGAGTGGTTGGAGGACGACCCGTATCCCAGGGCAATGGTCCGCGACCTCGACGAACCCTCCGGGGGTCCGGGGCACGGTCCTGCCGTCGGCGAGGCGCTGGCGATGGTCGCCAACGTGCTGAACATGCGCGAGGAACTGGGCGAAGGACCGCTCGGGGGCCTCGACGCCATCAGCGAGCGGCCGGCCATGGCGTCGTTCCAGATCGCTGCGCTGGCTGGCGTGGGTCCGCACGACGCCATCCAGATCCTTGCCGAGGACGACCTCGACCGTCGCCTTGCGCTGGTCAACCGGGCGCTGCGTGACATCATGGAGGCCCTCTCCTTCCGGCTCGGCAACTGAACGAGGCCTGCCCCATGACGTCCTCCCCGTTCCGCGAAGAGCACGACCACCTGCGCCAGTCGTTACGGCGTTACGTCGAGGAGCAACTCGCGCCGCACGCGGCCGAATGGGAGGCCGCCGGCCGCTTCCCCGACCAGGTCTTCACGGACCTCGGGAAGATGGGCGCGCTTGGCCTGACGATGCCGCAGGATGTCGGCGGTGGTGGCGGGGACTACTGGAACACGGTCGTCCTGAACGAGGAGCTGTGCCGTTCCCGGACGGGGTCGATCCCGATGGCCGTCGCGGCCCACACCGACATGGCGCTGCCGCCCATCCATCAGTTCGGCACCGATGAGCAGAAGGCCCAGTGGCTCACCCCGGCCATCGCCGGCGAGCGCATCGGAGCCATCGGCATCACGGAGCCCGAGGCCG
>CBDTZE010000456.1:0-2168 GCA_965364815.1 uncultured Nitriliruptoria bacterium
TGGTCTCCGGCGGCCGCCCCCGCATCGGCGGTCGACCGCACCCAGGAACGACGCCCACGCGTCCGTGGATCACCGGTCGCGCGGCACGAGGTCACACGCATCTGAGCAACGGCGCTGTCCGTTGGTCTGCTGCTGCAATCTCGTGAGGTTCCCCGTGTCAAGGTCCGTTGCCCTTCGTCCCCCCGTTTCCAGCCGCCCTCGACGGTCAATTCGTGCCTTCGCGGCGATGCTCTTGGCGTTCGTGACCCTGGTCGGTCTCGCGTCACCCGCGCTCGCCCACACCAGACTTGATGCCTCCGTTCCGTCGGACGGGGAGGTCCTCGACCGCCCCTTCGACGAGGTCGAGTTGACGTTCAGCAAGCCGATCGAACTGCTTCCGAACAGCGTTCGTGTCTTCGACGACGGTGGGCGCCGGGTGTTCGTCGACGTCGCGACCACGCGCTCCGAGGACGGTCTGGTCGTGACTGGCGCGTTCGGCACGCCGCTGTACGCCGGCGCCTGGGAAGTCCGCTGGCGCATCCTGGCCTCGGACTCGCACCCTCGCGAGGGCGTGCTCGCCATCGTCGTCGCGGAGACGGTGACGGCTCCGCCGGAACCCTCGGCGTCGGTCGACGGACCAGACGTGCCGTCGTCGGCCGCTCCCGGCGCCCCAGCCGCTCAGGCGACTCCGGTCGTGACGATGGAGCCGCCGGTCTCGGGACCATCACCCTTCGCCTTCGAGATCGGGGGCGACGTTGCACGGGCCATCTACTACGTCGGCCTGATGATCGCGGTCGGTCTCGCGTTCTTCAAGGCCGGTCCGCACCGCGGCGAGCAGGCGAACGCCACGGGACTTGCCCGGGCCAGTTCCCTCGGTGCAGCGATCGGGTTGGTCGGCGGGACCCTCGAGGTGTTCCTGCACGCTGGCGCGCTGTCGGGCACCGGGTGGGGCGGCATGTTCGACGGCCCGACCTGGTCAGCGATCGGCCGCACGGGGCTCGGCACCGCACTGGCGCTGCGCGTCGTCGGGTTGGTGGCGTTGCTGGTGGCCGGGTTGCGTCGCGCTCGTCGCGGCGTCCCGGCCGGACCGGACCTCGTGCAGTTGCTCGGCGCCGCGCTGGTGATCGCCTCGTTCCAGTTCGTCGGCCACACCGCCTCGACCGCGCCTGAGTGGGCGATCCGGATCGCCGACGTCCTGCACGTGGTGGCCGCGGCGGTCTGGGTCGGCGGCCTGGTCGGCCTGGCGATGCTGTCGGGGCATGGCGACCGCCTCGGTCGTGCTCGCACGGCCGCCCGGTTCTCGAACGCCGC
Source organism: uncultured Nitriliruptoria bacterium (assembly GCA_965364815.1). Classification (GTDB taxonomy): domain Bacteria; phylum Actinomycetota; class Nitriliruptoria; order Nitriliruptorales; family Nitriliruptoraceae; genus CBDTZE01. The sequence continues at coordinate 1,291 of CBDTZE010000456.1, forward strand.
CTCGGTCGCCGTGGGTCTCGTCGCCCTGGCCGGGACGGCGCTGGCCTTCCTCAACATCCCCGGGCCAGCCCAGCTGTTCGGGACCACCTACGGCCGATTGCTGATCGCCAAGCTGGTCCTCGTCGGCGTGCTCGCGGCGCTGGGGGCGCACAACCACTTCCGCGTCATCCCTCGCCTGGCGGACGGGGACACCGAAGCCCTCGACGATCTTCGGCACACCGTTGAGGCCGAGGTCCTGATCGTCCTGATCGTCCTCGTGCTCACGGCACTGCTCATCAACACCACCCCGATCTGACCCTCTCCCACGGAGTTCTTCTCATGCACATCCTGCAACGCATCACGGTCGCCAGCGGCGCCGTCGCCCTCCTCGCCGCCTGCGGCACGACACCCGAATCGGCTCCGGAGCCAACGGCTGTTGTGGACCTCGGTCGCGGCCAGCAGTTGTTCGAGAACAACTGTGCGGCCTGCCACGGGCAGTTGGCCGAGGGCACGGAGAACGGCCCGCCGTTCCTCCACCAGGTCTACGAGCCAAACCACCACGGTGACGAGGCCTTCCAGCGCGCCGCCGCGAACGGCGTGCAGCCGCACCACTGGGACTTCGGGGCGATGCCGCCGATCGGCGCCCAGAACGGGCTGACGCGCGACGACGTCGCCGAGATCGTCGCCTATGTCCGCTCGCTCCAGCGTGAGGCCGGCATCGGGTGATGGGCAGCCGTGGCCACGGAGGTCAGTAGCCGGCGTCGACGTCGACGAGGCCAAGGAGGGCCTCGCCCCGTCCGTACTTCGCGACGTTCTCCCGGACGCGCCGTGCCAATAGCGGTGCACCCATCTCCGGGGTGTTCGCGGTGTGGGGCGTGATGATGACGTTGGGCATCGCC
>CBDTZE010000457.1:0-2160 GCA_965364815.1 uncultured Nitriliruptoria bacterium
ATCCGGACGAACGCGCCGACCGCTCGCGTCGCGGGCGCGCGGCCGTACTGGCCAACCACACCTTCGCGCACCGAGCATCAACCCTGCTCGAACACCTCGGCGCCCACGACCTGGCCTGAGTCGCCGGCGAACTCGGCGTGGTCGTCGTCCTCACGGCGGCGGGTTGCGAGTGCCGCGACCAGCAACACGCCGGCGAGGGACAGGACGGTCACGGCCGCCGCGGGGCGCAGGCCCTCGGGTTGCCAGGTGAGCGTGACCTCGTGCGTGCCCGCCGGGACCGGGATCCCGACGAGGGCGTCGTGTGCCGCCACCACCTCGACCTGCTCGCCGTCCACGCGGGCGAGGTGGCCGCCGGACAGCGCATCGGCAACGACCAGGGTCACGCCACCGGCCGGGGCGTCGATCGTGACGGCCAGGTCGTCGTCCGTGTCCAGCGTCGTCGTGACCTCGACGTTGGGCAGCCAGATCCCCGTGCTGGTCTCGGCGCGGACACGTGGGCGGGCATCGGGGCGTTCGTAGACGACGACGCCCGGTGCGGCGACCACGCGCAGCCCCTGGTCGCCGATCATCACGGGGCGCAGCCGCAGGTCCGGCGCCGCCGCCACGGTGAGGCCGCCGCTGCCCGGCGTGCGGAGCGTGAGCGCCACCATGAGCCGACCGGCTGAGGGGTGCCGGTCACGGTTCGGGGCCAGTGGCGCGAGCGGGACGGACAACCACTCGCCACCTTCGCGGCCGGTGAGGCGACGACTTCCCTCAGCCTGTCGGACACCGGCGGCGTCTTCGATCCACGCCGTCAGCGTGACCGGGGAGGAGTGGTCGACCAGGCCCGCCAGCACGTCGCGGTGCACGTCCACGCCGTGGACGCCGCGGAGTCGCGGCCCCGATGTCGAGTTCGACGCCGTCGTCCGAACGGTGGCGGGGAGGTCGTCGCCGGGGCGGAACTCGCCGACGCGTCGACCCAGCACGGGGTCGTCCATCGAGGTCACGAAGTGGCTGGCTCCCAGCACGTCCAACGCGGGGGAGGACGCCACCTCGATCGTCGACCCCAGGATCGGGAAGGTCGAGTTGCGTTCGAAGGCCTCGGGGTCGGCGTCGAGGAGCAGCTTCTTCCAGGGGGACGGCATCGACGCGTGCGCCGTCAGGGAGCGCAGGCCGTAGGCCGTGGTCGTTCCGGGGTAGAGCGCCAACCCGCCAACAGCGAAGCGGTCGCCGCCGACGAGGTTGCTGACGACGTCGTGGGCGACGGTGCGGGGATAGAAGTGGTCGGTGTCGATGCGCGGCAGGAAGCCGCGCGCGAACGATGTTGCCTCGGCGACCAGCAGCAGCGGCAGCACGGCAAGGGCGACGACACGCACCACGCCGCGGCTCGCGGATGCCCCCGCCACGGCGAGGACGCCCGCCAGGAGGACGACCGCAGGCCAGGCCAGGGCGCCCCGGACGAACTCGCCGCGCCCCGCGTCCGTGGCCAGGGCGACCGCTTCGGAGAACGCCGGGGCGAGGGCTGCGGCGACGACCCCGACACCCACCAGGACCAACGCCAGTCGCTGGACGAGCCGCTCGCGCCCCGTCTGCAGCAGGACCTCGAAGCCACAGGCGGCGGACCCGGCGAGGAAGAACGCCAGCAGGCCGCGCAGGCGCCCCGTCTGGTTCCCGCCGATCAACGGGAGGGACTGGACGGAGTCCTGGAAGTCGCCACCACCCCAGATCAGCGCGCCAACGGCGACCGAGGCGGTCACGGCGAAGGCAAGCCAGGCCCGTGACGCAACTCGGAGGTGTCGCGACCCGACGATCGCCACGATCGTCAGCAGCACGACGACCACGCCGACGAACGCCTGGAGCTCGACCTCGTTGCGAGGGCCGTACCAGACGCCCGCCCCGCTCTGCCCCAACACGCGGGGCGCGACCAGCGTGGCGGCCGACTCCCAGGGCAGGGCGTCGGCCGCCTTGGCGGCACGGCCCGAGGTGTCGAGTTCGCCCAGCCGGATCGCGAACGGCACCAACTGCACGGCCGCGATCCCGACCCCGACGAGCATCGCCCCGGCCACCGCCGAGGCCCGACCGAGCCCCGACCGCCAGAACCGCCCCAGCAATCGCCCCAGCCGCTCCAGCCGCCCCGAGTTGTGGGTGTCCGGGGCGCCGTGTCCCGCGACCAGGCCACCC
>CBDTZE010000458.1:0-2147 GCA_965364815.1 uncultured Nitriliruptoria bacterium
GCGAACGTGCTCAAGGAACTCTGAGCCAGCCCAGCGTCAGAGGCGGCAGGCGTGGATGTCCGTCACCAGGATCCCGCGCGCGCCGAGCTCCCAGATCTGGTCCATGACCCGGTTGGTGTCCGCCCGCGGGACCATCGAACGCACCGCGACCCAGCCGTCCTTGTGCAGCGGTGAGATCGTCGGAGCCTCGAGCCCGGGTGTCACGGCGCAGGTGGCGTCCAGCGCCTCCACGCGGACGTCGTAGTCCATCAGGACGTAGCGACGCGCGATCATCACGCCTTCGATGCGGCGCCGGAGTTGCTCGGCAGCCGGCGAGATCTCGCGATCGGCGCGACCGATCAGGATGGCCTCGGATGCCAGGATGGGATCGCCCACGGTTTCCAGCCCCGCACGTCGCAGGGTGGTGCCGGTCTCGACGACGTCCGTGATGGCCTCGGCGACGCCCAGCGCGATCGACCCCTCGACGGCGCCGTCGAGGTGCACGATGGTGGCGTCGACGCCGACCTCGTCCAGCCAGCGGCGCGTCAGGCCTTCGTAGGACGTGGCGATGCGCTTGCCCGCGAGGTCCTGGACACCCGTGATCGCGCCAGCGGGCGCCGCCAGGGTGAACCGGCTGCGTCCGAACCCGAGCGCCAACACCTCGACGGCGTTGTTCGCGGTGTCCAGCAGGAGATCGCGGCCGGTGAGCCCGATGTCGAGCCTGCCCTGGCCCACGTAGGTGGCGATGTCCTTGGGGCGCAGGAAGAAGAACTCGACGTCGTTGGCCGGGTCCCGCAGCAGCAGGTCCTTGGGGTCGCGACGACGCCGGTAGCCGGCCTCGCCGAGCAGTTCGGTGGCGGCGACGGACAGGGCGCCCTTGTTGGGCAGTGCGACGCGGAGCATGGTGTTGCCTCGAAGTTTGGTGCGTCGGTCAGCGGGGGAGCGGGGGCGCCGCGGCGCCCCTACAGATGCGCGTAGACGTCCTCGAGCTCCAGGCCGGTCGCCAGCAGCAGGACCTGCACGTGATAGAGCAGCTGGGACGCCTCGAGCGCGGTGGCCTCGGGCCCCTCGTGCTCGGCGGCCATCCAGAGTTCGGCGGCCTCCTCGACGATCTTCTTGCCGATCGCGTGGACGCCGGCGTCGAGCAGTTCGACCGTGCGCGAGCCCTCGGGGCGCGCCTCGACCCGTGCACGGAGTTCCGTGAACAGGTCTTCGAAGGTCTTCATCGCTGCTCCGGCAGGCGGGAGTCGAACGGGAGCGTAGGCCGGTCTCCACGGACGGGGCGCGCCCGGGTGCCATGGGCCCGGGCAGGGGTCGCTAGCCTTCAGCGCTGTTCGGTCGAGGTCCATCGACCGCCTTCCTGCACCGCCACTTTCTGGAGTTCCGTCGTGCGCCGACTGCTCTCGTTCGCCCTCCTGACCATCATGATGACCATGTTCCTCGCGGTCTTCGCCCTCCCCGGGTTCGCCACGGAGGCCGAGGCCCCCGCGGAGACGACCGAGGAGCACGCGGAGGACGCGGTCGAGGATGCCGAGCACGACGCCGAGATGATCGCGGACGACCACGCGGACGAGTCCGGCGACGACGGCATGTGGACCGGTCTGATGGCCTCGCTGGCCGCCGGTGTCCTGGTCGGAGGCATCGCGTTCTTCAGCGCCGGTACTGAGGGCCTTGACGGCCACGGCGACGATCACTGATGTCGTCCCAGGACCCTTACGCAGACCCCTTCGGCGGCGGCGAGCCGTCCGAGGAACAGATGCAGGCCATGATGGCGCAGATGCGCGTCATGCCCGTGGACCAGCACCTGGCCCAGACGATGCAGTTGCTGCTCGAAGGCGCCCAGGTCAAGATCGGCCGCAATGACGGCCGTCTGCTCCTCGACTGCGCCCAGGTGTTGCTTGCACACGTCCGGCCGTACGCCGACAAGCAGCTCGTTGCGCAGGTCGACGAGGCCGTTGCGCAGCTGCGCATGGCGCAGGTGCAGGCCGAGGGCCAGCTCCAGCGGGCAGCCATGGAAGAGGGCCACGCGGAGTCCGGCGACCTGCCGACCCCGCCGCGTCCGCCCGTCCTGCCCGACCCGGTCGCCACGGACGACACGGATGCGTCGACCGACGGGGCCGCGGCCCCGGTGGCCGTGACGTCGTAGACCTTCTTGGCCGGTCGACCGG
>CBDTZE010000459.1:0-2146 GCA_965364815.1 uncultured Nitriliruptoria bacterium
TTCATCTCGCTGCGGATGCTCAACGAGGGCAACTACGACAACCTGCCCGAGGGCTACGCCGACGGTCATCAGCGAGGCCTGGACTACCTGCGGGTGGCCGCTGCCGTCCGTGAGGCCGAGGGCAACGAGGCCGTGGGCCGGTTCTACGAGGCCGTCGGCAACGCGATCTGGGAGACCGTCCCGGCCGGCATGACGACCAAGGCCGAGCTCAACGCCCAGCACAACGCCCCGATCGACCTCGCCCCCGTGCTGGCGTCGGCCGGGCTGGACGAGGCCTTCGCCGAGGCTCGCTCCGACGAGGGCTTCGACGACCTGATCCGCAAGGAGACGGCGATGGCCCTCGAGCGCGCGGGCAAGGACGTCGGCACGCCGATCATCAGCTTCAACCCGCCGGACGGTCCTGCGTTCTTCGGCCCCGTGATCAGCGCGGTCCCGGCGGACCTCGACCAGTCGCTGGCCCTCTGGGACGCGCTCACGACGATGGCGACGTTCCCCAGCTTCGCGGAGCTCAAGACCAGCCTGCGCTCCATGCCGGACACGGCCAAGCTCAACCACATGGCCACGCTGTCCTGACCTGCGTCAGGCCAGGAACCAGGTCTCGGCTGCCTCGCGGATGACGGCAAGGTCGTTGTCGTTCGACGCCACGACCTGGTCGGTGTCGAGGTCGAGGTGGCCCAGGTCGCGGCCCGAGGCGTCCCGGACGTAGAGCCAGTCCTCGTCGCCGCGTTCCCGGCGCTCGACCGACAGCGGACCGAAGGGCGCCTCGGCCGTTGTGGCCTCGGTGTCGACGATGCCCATCGAGGTGCCGTCGCCCGCAACTTCGACGGTGTCGTGGGTGTGGGTCGCCTCGGCGGCCAGGTCGGCGATCACCAACTCGACCTCGTCGTGCTCGATGATCAGCGGAGGCGCGACGCTGCACAAGCCGTGGCGGGCGCGCGCCGGTGCCGCGGTCGGGCGCACCTTGGCAGCGGTGCCCTTGCCGGTCCCTTGGCGCAGGGCCAGCGGCATCGGCGCCATGGTGCGTGGTCGCGAACGAAGTGGCGGTTCGCTCGTTCGCGTCAGCGTCGTACGTGTGCGTCGTGTTCCCAACATGCCGGCTCCCCCCGGTTGATGTTCAGGACCAAGGCAACGACAGCGGACGATCCGGCCTGAAGGGATCGTGGCCGGTCACCGCCCGAGGGTGTGCGCAACGGAGCTTGGGGCTCGCCTCAGGGCGTGAGTTCTGCGGCCAGGACCGAGGGGTCGATCCGCGTGATCGAGGCCACGGCATCGAACCCGGCATCGGCGGTCACGACGTCGGTGACATCCGCCGCGACGGCCGTCTCGCACATGACGCGGTCCCGCATCTGCAGATGTTCGTGCTCGGTCAACGTCGCGAAGCACGATCGCATCGTGGCTTCGCTGACGGGCACCACGTCGCAGAGGTCGGCGATGTGGGCGGCTTCAGCGGCCACGGATTCGCGGGACACGCCGCGGCGAAGGCGGACGTGGGCGTACTCCTGCAGCACCTCGGCAGAGATGGTCAGGTGGAGTTCACCGCGGCCAGCAGCGGCGATGATCTCCCGGCAGGGTTCCCGCAACGGATGGTCGACGCCCATCGCGTAGATGAAGACGTTGGTGTCCACCAGGACCCGTCTCACCACGCCCCCGGATCGTGGGCGCCCAGGATGTCACGCCGAAGCTGGTCCTCGTCCCCGACTGGCGCCGGTTGCCCGCTGAGCAACGCGGAGGCGGCCGTGGCTCGACGGTCGGCCAGCGATCCGTAGACCCGGTCGACGGCGTCACGAACGATGGTCGCGATGGACACGCCGCGCTGGTCGGCCAGCTCGGCGAGGCGCAGGTAACGCTCCTCGTCAATGAGGATCTGGAGTCGCCGCGACATGGTTGCCATGCTCACCAGACTACCTGCTCATGCATGCTCATGTCCGACCGCGAGTCGTCTGCCGGGGGTGATGAACGTAGGAGCAGAGGTGGGCCGTGGGCCCGGCGCCTCGCCCCCCTGTGGATGGCGGTGGCTCGTGCAGCGCGACTGACGCGGGCCGTGAGCTGACGGTCAGCCGAGGGACGTTCCTCGGCGGCGCAACGCGGCCGCCCCGACAACCAGCAGGCCGGCGAGGGCGAAGCCGCCGCCCGTTGCCGGCAGTGA
>CBDTZE010000460.1:0-2143 GCA_965364815.1 uncultured Nitriliruptoria bacterium
CTCAACACCAACGAGACCACCGAGCCGCCACCGCCCGGCTACCTCGAAGAGGTCGGGCGTCGGATCCAAGGTCTGCAGCTCAACCGCTACCCGGACCGCCGCGCGACGGAACTGCGGACGGCACTGGGCGCCCCGTACGGGCTGGGCCCGGAGCGGGTGTGGGCCGCCAACGGATCCAACGAGGTCCTGCAGCAACTCTTCCAGGCGTACGGCGGCCCCGGCCGCCGCGCCGTGGCCACGCGCCCCGGCTACTCGATGTACCCGGCACTCGCACGCGTGATGCTCACGGAGTACGTCGAGCACGACCTGCCGGACGGCTTCGTCCCGACGATGGCCGATGCCGAAGCCATGGCCGCGATGGGTGGCGACCTCGTCCTGATCGCCAACCCCAACAACCCGACCGGTATCCCGGTGCCGCTGGACGTGCTGCGTCGGCTGCACGATGCCTCGACCGGCCTGGTCGTCGTCGACGAGGCCTACGTCGAGTTCGGCGGGACCTCGGCGGTGTCGCTGCTGGAGGACTGTGAACGGCTGGTTGTGTCCCGGACATTCTCCAAGGCCTTCCGGCTGGCCGGGCTGCGGCTGGGCTACCTGTTGGGTCACGAGTGGGTCGTCGACGACCTTCGCCGGGTGCGCCTCCCGTACCACCTCGACGGCATGACGCAGGTCGCCGGGCTGGTCGCGCTTGAGCAGCAGGAGGCGTTCCTCGAGCACCGTGACCGGGTCGCCTCAGAGCGCGAACGGATCGCGGCCGCCTTGTCTGCTCGGCCGGATGTCGAGGTCTTCGCCTCCGACGCCAACTTCCTGCTGTTCCGGGTCGCTGATGCCACGGCCACGTTCGACGGGTTGCTGGAACGGGGCGTGCTGGTCCGGGACTTCTCGACCAAGCCGCGCCTTGACGGCTGCCTGCGCGTGACGGTCGGCACCGCGTCGGAGAACGACGCGTTCCTCGCCGCCCTCGATGCCGTCCTCGGTTGACCGTCTCGGTTGACCCTGCGCCGCCAGCAGGGGCTACCGTCGTGCGCCCCGCCTGCAGGAGTGCCCGTGAGCCGCAGCGCCCGCGTCGAACGCAAGACCAAGGAGACGACGATCGTCGTCGAGGTCGGCCTCGACGGCCCCGGACGTTCCGACGTCCAGACCGGCGTCCCGTTCTTCGACCACATGCTGGACCAGCTCGGCCGCCACGGTCGCCTGGACCTGACGGTCCGCTGTGACGGTGACCTGGAGATCGACGCCCACCACACGGTCGAGGACGTCGGCATCGCGCTCGGCCAGGCGTTGGCCGAGGCGTTGGGCGACAAGGCCGGCGTCGAGCGCTTCGGCGACTCGATGGTCCCGATCGACGAGGCCCTCACCAAGGTCGCCATCGACCTGTCGGGGCGGCCGTACCTGGTCTGGTCCTGCGACACGCCGGTCGAGGTCATCGGCACGTTCGAGACCTCGCTGGTCAAGCACTTCTTCGAGGCCGTGGTCGCCAACTCGCGGATCACGCTGCACGTCGACAACGTGTCCGGCGACAACACCCACCACATCTTCGAGTCCGTCTTCAAGGCCGTCGCCGTGGCACTGCGCCGCGCCGTTGCGGTCACCGGCGACACCAGTTCGGTGCCGTCCACCAAGGGCGTCCTGCAGTGACGATCCGCCTCGCGGTCCTGGACTACGAGGCCGGGAACGTCCGCTCCGCCCAGCGTGGGTTCGAACGCGCCGGTGCTGAGGTGCTGGTCACCTCCGACCCGGCCGAGGCGTCCGCAGCGGACGGCCTGGTCGTCCCCGGCGTCGGGGCGTTCCACACCTGCCTCGACCGACTCCAGCAGGCGGGACTCCAAGACCTGCTGCACGACTGGATCGACGCCCAGCGTCCCCTCTTCGGGATCTGCGTCGGCATGCAACTGCTCTACCGCCGCTCCGACGAGGGCGGCGGGTACGAGGGCTTGGGCCTGCTGCCGGGCGAGGTCCGTCGTCTTCCCGCCGATGCCATCGTCCCCCACATGGGCTGGGACGTCGTCCGCCCCGGCCCGGGTGCCGAACCGGGCCTCCTCGACGGGGTCGTGGGGGAGCGGTCCTACTTCGTCCACTCGTTCTACGCGGACCCCGACGACCACTCGCACGTCGTCGGTGTCACGTCGTACGGCGGCATCGACTT
>CBDTZE010000461.1:0-2141 GCA_965364815.1 uncultured Nitriliruptoria bacterium
GGTGAGGCCGGCCAGGCCCTGCTTCATGTGGGTGTCGCGGCGCTGTGGACGTTCGCCATCGTCTGGGTCTGGTGGCGACTGTTGCGTCGCACCCTCGAACAGCCAGCGATGCCCGCGTCCCTGGCGAAGCCACGCCTGGGCCTGATCCCGGCAGCGCTCTCCTGGCTGCCGACCAGTCGGACGCTTGCCGTCTTCTCGCGTGAGGTGCGCTACCTGGCACGGGACGTGGGACGACGTGCCCGTGTGGCGCAGGGCGCGATGATCCTGATCTTCCCGCTGTTCTCTCTGGTCAGCGGCGGTGCGCAGGACGGGCGGTGGGTCCTGCTCGCGGGATTCGCCGGCGTCATCGCCGTCAACGACAGTGCGGTCCAGTTCGGTTCCGATGGTCGCGGTCTGGCGGGACACCTGGCCGCCCCGGGGTCGTGGCAGCCCGACTTCGTGGGTCGCAACCTCGCAACGCTCGTCACGGTCCTGCCGATCGGGCTGGTGTCGATCGGCGTCGCCTCGGCCGTGACCGGCGGCTGGCGCCAGGCGCCGTGGGCGGTCGTCGTGCTGTTGGTGGCCTGGGGCTTCGCGACCGCCATGGGCAACACCCTGTCGAGTCTCGTCCAGTTCCCCCTGCCGGACGTCAGCCGGGGGAACCTCTTCGCCTCGAAGCCGGCTGCCCGGCCGGGCTGCCTGTTCGGCCTGCTCTCGATGGTGTTCATCGTCGCCGCCGCGCTGTCCACCGCCCCGTTCGTCTACGGGTTGTGGTCTCGGGACGGTGAGCCCGTGACCCGATTGGCCGTGGCCCTCGTCGGGCTGCTGGTGTCGGGCGGAACGTGGTGGGCGTCGACGCTGCTGGTCGACCGATCGACGGCCTCCAGGCAGCCGGAGATCCTCCAGCGGGTCGACCCCCGCTGAGGCCTCAGCTCAGCTGGGCAGCATGTCCCGAAGGAACTTCCCGGTCCATGACTGGTCCAACGACGCGATGTGCTCCGGCGTGCCCTGGCCCACGATCTGACCGCCACCATCGCCGCCCTCTGGCCCCAGGTCGATCACGTGGTCGGCGGTCTTGATGACGTCGAGGTTGTGCTCGATGACGATGACCGTGTTGCCCTTGTCGACCAGGCGATGCAGGACGTCCAGCAGGCGGCGCACGTCCTCGAAGTGCAGGCCCGTCGTGGGCTCGTCGAGGATGTAGACGGTCTGGCCTGTGGCGCGCTTCTTGAGCTCCGAGGCCAGCTTCACACGCTGCGCCTCACCGCCGGACAGCGTCGTCGCCGGCTGACCAAGTCGCAGGTACCCGAGACCGACGTCGTACAGCGTCTGCATGTGGGACGCGATGGCCGGCTGGTTCTTGAAGAAGTCCAGGGCGTGCTCAACCGTCATGTCCAGGACACCGGCGATGGTCTCGTGCTTGTAGTGGACCTGCAGGGTCTCGCGGTTGTAACGCGCCCCCTTGCAGACGTCGCACGGGACGTACACGTCCGGGAGGAAGTGCATCTCGATCTTGATCGTCCCGTCGCCCTTGCAGGCCTCGCAGCGACCACCCTTGACGTTGAAGGAGAACCGGCCCGGCTGATAGCCGCGGAGCTTGGCTTCCTGGGTCTTCGCGAACAAGGTCCGGACCCGGTCGAAGACGCCGGTGTACGTGGCCGGGTTCGAGCGAGGGGTCCGGCCGATCGGCGACTGGTCGACGACGACGACCTTGTCCACGTGTTCGAGTCCGTCCACGCCCTTGTGGCGGCCGGGTGCCGTGCGCGAGCCGTAGACGTGACGCATCAGTTGGCGCGACAGGATGTCGTTGACCAGGGTCGACTTGCCCGAACCGGAGACGCCCGTCACCGTCGTGAAGGTCCCCAGGGGGAAGTCCACGGTGACGTTCTGCAGGTTGTGTTCGAACGCGCCCCGAACGCGAAGCACGTCGCCATTGCCCTCTCGGCGGGCGGGCGGGACCTCGATGCGGCGCTTGCCGGAGAGGTACTGCCCGGTGAGCGAACGCTTGGTCCGCTTGAGCTGCGCGACGGATCCGGAGTGGACGATCTCGCCGCCGTGCTCACCGGCTCCGGGACCGATGTCCACGACATGGTCGGCGGCCTCCATCGTGGCCTCGTCGTGCTCGACGACGATGAGGGTGTTGCCCATGTCGCGCAGGCGCA
>CBDTZE010000462.1:0-2141 GCA_965364815.1 uncultured Nitriliruptoria bacterium
TCGGCGGATTCGCCGTCTACTGCGTCGTCGCCAACGCCGTGGCCTGGCCAACGGTGGGGCGCATCTTCTTCCCCAACCAGACGTGGTTGCTGCTGGCGTTCTGGGTGACGCCCGCGATCGCCGCGCTGGGACTGGGGATCATGGTGATCGTGTCCAGCCGCGTGCAGTCGCTGCAGTCAGCCCACCAGATCGGGTCACTGGTCGTGCTGCCCATCATCCTGCTGGTCATCGCCCAGATCTCCGGACTCATCCGGCTGGGTCCGGACCTGGCCTTCTTCATGGGCGTCCTGCTCTGGAGCGTCGCCCTGCTGCTCGTCGGCCGGGGGGCCTCCAGCCTTCGTCGCGAGAATCTCGCCGTCCGTCTCTGACCCGACACCGACGCGGGCGAGCACCTGCTCGACGCGACGCTGGGCAACCTGCAGGAGGTCGCGGGCCTCGCCGACCCCGATGCCCGCAGCCACGGTGACGTAGACGCCTCCGGTCACACCGATGGCGGCGAGTGCGCCCGGGATCGCCGGCCACCCGCCGAACAGCGCACGGGTGAGGAACGCGACCGGGACCGCAACGACAGCCGCCCCGACGGTCCGACCGAGCTGTCCGCCACCGGGCTTGAGGTCACGTTCGAGATCGGCTTCCAGCCGCCGGCGCAGGATGGCCGTCTCGATCCATGCCGACATGCCGGCCGCGATCGCGAGGCCGACGGCGCCAAGGTGCCGGGCCTCGGTCGTCTCGCGCAGCGTCTTGTCCAATGGACCGAACGCCGGCAGATCGCCGATGAGCTCGAAGCCGCCACCCGGGACGAGCACGACGCGGTCGAGCTGGAACATCAACAGTGCACCGAAGACGGCGGACACACCGACGCGCACTCCGGCGGCGATGGCCGGCAGTCGTGCCTCGCCGCTGCCGTAGAGCGCCGACTGGTAGAGCCTCGACGAGGTGTTGCCCACCAGGCCGAGGCAGTAGCCGACCAGGACCAGGTGCACGGCCCGGACCGCGTCGTCACCGAACTGCCCGTAGCCAAAGAGGGCCTCGACCAGCAGGTCGCCGAGGAAGACGAACACCAGGACGCTGCCGACGACGAAGAAGGCGATCCGGGCCAGGCCGGCGTTGATCCGGGCGGCGAGGTGTTCGCGCTCCGCCGCCTTGGCTCGGCTCAGCTCAGGCAGCTCCGCTGCGGCCACGGCCATGCCGAAGAGGCTGATCGGCAACAGGTAGAGCGTCTGGGCAAATCCCAGCACGGCGATGGCACCGAAGGCGAGGAAGGAGGCGATGGCAAGGTCGACGTACGCCATCAACTGCACGACGCCGCGCCCGCTCACGATGGGGACGAAGGCCCGCACGACCTTGCGCACGGACTCGCGACGTCGGTCCAGCGACAGTCGGAGGTGCGGGACCAGTCCCCGAACGGCGGGCAACTGGACGCCGAACTGCAGCACAGATCCCGCAACCATCGCCCAGGCAAGAACGGTGGCGAGGTCCTCGCCGGTCGTCCCTGTGAGCCCGAAGGCGACCAGCGCCGCGATCTGCGCCACGTTCCAGAGCACCGGGGCGACGTAGGACAGGAAGAACTGGCGGTGGGAGTTCAGGACGCCGAGGCACCACGCCGACAGCACCAGGACGCCGACGCCCGGCGTCATGATCCGCACCAGTCGCACGGTCAGGTCGCGGCGCTCGGAGCTCAGGCCCCAGGCGAACAGGTCGGTGATCGGCCCGGCGAACACGACGCCGACCAGGACGATGATCGAGGACACCAGGGCCAGCATGCCGGCGATCGCACCAGCGACGCGGCCGGCCTCCTCCTCGTCGCCCTCCTCCAGGAGGCGGGCGTAGACCGGGATGAAGGAGGCGGACAGGACCCCCTCCCCCAGCAGGTTCTGCAGCAGGTTCGGGATCCGCAGTGCCGTCGTGAAGGCATCGGCCACGAGGCCGGCACCCAGGAAGTGCCCGAACGCTGCCTGGCGGATCAGCCCCGAGATGCGCGACAGGAGGATCCCAGCCGCCACCAGCACCGAGGAACGACGGGACGACGTCGCAGCGGCGTCCTGTTCGGTGGCGGTCACGGGAGGTCCATGGGAGGGGTGGAGTCGCAGCGTAGGAACGCACTGGACCGGAGACGACGCAGGTGGCGTGCTTGCCTGTGC
>CBDTZE010000463.1:0-2123 GCA_965364815.1 uncultured Nitriliruptoria bacterium
CCCTCCTGGCCACCGAGCAGTCGGTCGGCCGGAACGGGCGCGTCGTCGAACTGGAGTTGCGCCGTCGGCGACGCGCGCAGCCCCATCTTGTCCTCCTTGGGCGCGACCGTCAGGCCCTCCTGGTCCGCATCCACCACGAAGGCCGAGATGCCCCGTGCCCCGTCGTCCGACGTCCTCGCGAAGACGAGGTAGCGGTCGGCGATCCCGGCGTGGGTGACCCAGGCCTTGGTGCCGGTCAGGCGATAGACGTCGCCGTCCTTGACCGCCTTGCAACGCAGCGCCGCGGCATCCGAGCCGGCGTCGGGCTCCGAGAGGCAGTAGCCGCCCAGGGCCTTGCCGGAGGTCAGGTCGGGGACGAACCGCTGGCGTTGCTCCGGTGTGGCCCACTTGTCGATGCCGACGGTGACCAACGTGTGCACGGACAGCCCCAGGCCGAAGGCTGCGAACCCGCGAGACAGTTCCTCGAGGACCATCAGGTAGGTGCGGTAGGGCATCCCGCTGCCGCCGACGTCCTCGCCGAACGGCAGACCGGCGAGGTCCATCGCGCCGAGTTGGTCCCACAGGTCGCGTGGGAACACCTCGTCACGCTCGGCCTGGTCGGCACGCGGCGCGACCTCGTTGTCCACGAACCCGGCGACGAGTTCGAGCAGGCTGCGTTGCTCTTCGGGAAGCGTGTGCACCATCGTCGGGATCCTTGTCAGGCCAGGTTGCCGTGGCCGTCGACGACCACGTACTCATGCGTGTTGTTGTTGCAGCGGATCGGGCCGTCGGCGCTGGCGACGACGATGTCCTCGATGCGTGCTCCCCACTTGCCCGGGATGTAGACGCCCGGTTCGACGGAGAAGGCCATGCCGGCCTCGAGGGTGTCGGTGTTGCCCTCGACCATGTACGGGTGCTCGTGCACGTCCACGCCGATGCCGTGGCCGGTGCGGTGGGTGAACCACTCGCCGAACCCAGCGTCGTCCAGCACACGGCGGGAGGCGCGGTCCACGTCCTGGGCCTGGTTGCCGACGACGCCGGCCCGGACACCCTCGTCCTGCGAGCGGATCAGGTGCGGGTACATCTCGGCGTAGCCCTCGGGCGGTGCTCCCACGACGTAGTTGCGTGTGCAGTCGGAGCAGTAGCCGTCCTTGGTCCCACCGATGTCGACGACGACGGCGTCACCGTCCTCGATGACTCGACTCCCGGTCTCGTGGTGAGGTGAGGAGCCGTTGGGACCGGACGCGACGATGATGAACTCGGCCGTGTCGTGCTCCTCGAGGATCATGGCCTTGATGTCCCTGCCGACCTCGGCCTCGGTGCGCCCGATGCGCAGCACCTCGTGGATCCGTGCGTGCACGCGGTCGATGGCGGCGCCGGCCGCCCGCAGGGCCGCGACCTCGTCCGGTCCCTTGACCTGGCGCACGAGGCGCAGGACGTCGGACCCGACCACCCAGTCGACATCCGGGAAGACGCCCTGGAGGCGAAGCAGGAAGACGGAGGCGAGGTGGTCCTGGACGCCGATCGTGGCGTCCTCATCGAGATGCAGTTCCTTGGCGATCGTCCGAACCAGGGTGATCGGATCCTGCGTCTCCGTCCAGGGACGGATGTCGGCATGGGCGTCCGCACCGGCCGCGACGGCGCTGGACGCCTCAAGGCCGGGGACGACCAACTGGGGGCGCCCGTCGACCGGCAGCACCAGCAGCGTGAGTCGCTCCATGGCGTGGGCGTTGTAGCCGATGAGCCAACGCAGGTCGGTGCTGGCACCGATGAAGAGGGCGTCCACGCCCTCGCGGCGCATGGCCGCTCGGGTCTGGTCGAGGCGGTCGGTCATGCTCTGCTCCAACGTCGTCGGGGCGCTCAGGGGCGGGCGGCGAGCGTAGGCTGGCGGTCTCCCCCGTTCTCCCGCCCGGAGCCTCGTCATGTCACCCCTTCGCGACCGCGAGGCATCGCTGGACCATGCGCAGGATGTCGACCTCGACGTCCTGGTCGTCGGTGGCGGCATCACCGGGGTCGGCGTGGCCCTCGACGCGGTCACCCGGGGCTACCGCGTCGCCCTGGTCGAGCGCGATGACCTGGCCTCCGGGACCTCGTCGAAGTCCTCCAAGTTGGTGCACGGCGGCGTCCGCTATCTCGCCAACGCC
>CBDTZE010000464.1:0-2112 GCA_965364815.1 uncultured Nitriliruptoria bacterium
AACGCCCTGGTCTCCCCGCTGGTCCGCAAGCTCCTGCGTGAGCACGGCTTGTCGGTCGACCAGATCAACGGCAGCGGCGCCGGTGGCCGCGTCACGCGTGACGACGTCGACCAGGCGATCGCCAGCGGCGTGCAGGGACAGGCCGGCGGCCAGGCCCAGGCCGGCAGCACGGTTCGCATGCAGGTCGTCCCCAACATCCAGCAGTCGGAGCGTCCGGCACCGGGGTCGGTGCAGATCGACTTCGAGGGCCAGACCGAGGTCACCCAGAACCTCAGCCGTGTCCGCAAGCTCATCGCCAAGGGCATGCACGCCTCGCTGCAGAACACCGCGCAACTCACAGCCGCCGTCGAGGTCGACGTCACGCGCCTCATGGGTCTGCGTGCCGCGACGAAGGACGACTTCAAGGCCGCGCACGGCGCCTCGCTGTCGCCGTTCGCGCTGCTGGTCCGGGCCGCCATGCTCGCGATCCCGCGCCACCCCACCGTGAACTCACGGATCGACGTCGAGGACGGCACGGCGACCTGGTTCCGCGACGTCAACCTCGGCGTTGCCGTCGATGCTGGCGAGAAGGGCCTGATCGTCCCGAACGTCAAGGCGGCGCAGGACCTCACGGTCTCCGGGCTGGCCAAGGGCATCAAGGACCTCGCCACCAAGGCGCGCTCCAAGGGCCTCAAGATCGAGGACATGCAGAACGGCACGTTCACGATCACCAACACCGGGTCCCTGGGCACGCTGTTCGACACCCCCATCCTGAACACGCCCGAGGTCGCCATCCTGGCCACCTGCGCGATCGAGAAGCGCGCGAAGGTCATCACCGACGAGTTCGGCCAGGACCAGATCGCCATCCGTTGGATGACCTACCTCTGCCTGACGTACGACCACCGTCAACTCGACGGTGCGGACGCGGCCCGCTTCCTGCAGGACGTGAAGTGGGTGTGCGAGAACCACGACTTCACCCCAGAGGTCTCGGTCTGATCAAGACGCAACGCCACGCCACGACGACGACCCTCCTGGTCGTCGTCGTCGCCGTTGCAGCCGCCTTCGGCAGCGCGTTCCCGGGCTACGGATCCACGTCGGAGTTCCACGCGGGCATCGAGATCGTCGGCGCCCTGCTGGGCTTCACGGCTGCCTACGCCCTCCTGGCTCGCTTCTTGGCCAACGGGAACCGGATCGACCTCTTCGTCGGTCTGGCCTTCGCGATCAACGCAGCCGAGGACGTCGCGCATGGCTGGCTTCCCCTGGCCGTGGCGCGCGGCTGGATCCAGATCCTGGCCGTCGACCTCGAACGGTTCATCCCGGCGACCTACGCGACCGGCCGCCTGCTCATGGCCCTGACGCTCCTGGCCGGTGTTGTCTGGGCAGACCGCCTCGGCACCACGACGACACCGGCGTCCGAGGCCCGCAAGGCGGTGGCCATCGGCAGCGTGATCGCGATCGCCGCGACGGTCACGGCCTTCTTCTGGGAGGCGCCACGCGCCGTCCTGGAGAACAGCTTCATCAGCAGGCCGGCCGACCTCGTCAGCGCGGCCGCATTCGCAGCGGCGGGTTGGCTGCTCCTGGCTCGTCCCCGAGGCATCGGCGGGGAGCGTTGGCTCGCAATGTCCGCCTTCCTCGGTGCCGCCGGCCAGGTCGTGATCGCCCTGTCCGGCTCCCTCTTCGACGCCCGGTTCGACCTGGGACACGCCGCGAAGATCCTGTCCTACGCATTGCCGATTCTGGGCTTCGTCAGCGGCCAGATCCAGGTCATCGCACGCGAGCGGCTGACGGTCGAAGAATTGCGGGAGGCCGACGCCGCCAAGACCGCCTTCCTGGGCTCGGTGACCCACGAACTCCGGACGCCGCTGGCCGCGATCCAGGGCTTCACCGCGATCCTCGAGAAGGACCCGGAACCCGAACCCGCACTGCGCAGGAACATCGTGGCGCGGATCCGACGCAATGCGCTTGCGTTGAACACCCTCGTCGAGGACATCCTGCTGTTCAGCCGACTCGAGGCCGACCGGCTGGCACTGACGCCGACCGAGGTCGAACTCGGCACGGTCGCCCGCGAGGTCGTCGCCCGACTCGGCCCGCTCCTGGGCGATCGTGCCGTCGAGGTCACCCAGGACGATCTCG